>JABLXJ010000009.1 GCA_013178125.1 Bacillota bacterium
GCTATGCCTCAGGGGGTGGCCAGACCTGCCCCTGCCAACCTAAGGCCATTGTCTCAGGAAAGCCCCAAAACTTCAAGTCCTGGGCTGTGGATATGGCGCATCTGTGGACTTATGGATAACCCCTTCGAGGTTACCCACAGGGTCCACAGATGCTTGGACAACGCTACGCGTTGACCACATATCCACAGCCCCGGCGACGACTATTTATTCACAGGTATATTTCTTGGAGTCTATTGTGATCTCAGCTAAAGTATACGAGGGGGTATTACCCTCGCAAAATTTCCTCAGTTTCTGTTCTGCTGTTACTTTCCAATACTTTACATAGATAACTACAAAGGCTAAGTTGTGAAGGGACGAAGATGGAAAATCTTCTTGAAGTTTGAGGGATAGGCACCCGAAATCTATCGTCGTAACACTCAAGAAGTTAAGGTTTTGGCGAGATAATAGCATGGTTTTCCAAAATTTCATTTCCACTATGCAGGAAATCAACGAAATGAATCGAAAAAACACATTGGCATGAGCACTGATCATATTTCGTAGACTTTCTGCCGCCTGGTGGCTGGTAGAGCCAGCTAGAAAGGTGGAGAAGGCCCAATATGGTTCCTAATTCCATATTTGGTATCATATCTTTTGCGGGTCCTATTTACAAAACGCATCTGCCTGGCTCATGCACTCCATAGAATTGGAGGGTATCATAATGGCAAGGTTGGAGCGGACACAGAAACCCACCAGTCTATTAGTAGAAGAACTAAAGCAGGGGGGATTGGGGTTCCCCGAGATCCAGAGGGGTTATGTTTGGAATAGGTCTCAAGCCAGAGACCTGATAGATTCCCTTTACCGTGAATACCCGTCAGGTCTCATCCTCCTTTGGAGGCCTGAGGAACTGCCAGAATTACGAGAAGGTCCTGGGGGCTCGACGTTCCAGAGGAGACCAGATTACCTGATTATAGATGGGCAGCAACGTTTAACTTCCCTAAGCCGGGTGTTCGATGGCACAATCAATGTCTATTTCAATGTGGAAGACGAGGTTTTCCAGGTCTATAGCACAAAACTTAAATCCAATCCCTTTTGGGTATCTGTCAAAGATGTGCTCAACGGGGGAGCGATTACGGCCTTACTTAATCTACAGCGAAACTCTAACTTGGATGCGGAAAAACAGACTATCTACGGCCAAAGGTTAGAACGGCTTGCAAAAATCAAAGACTACCTCTATCCTGTGATGATAATTCACACCGATGATTATGAGGAAGTCGCAGAATCCTTCATAAGAATCAATTCAAGGGGAACACGTCTACGAGAGGCCGAATTGGCAATGGCCCGCCTCGCCTTTCACTGGCCGGGATCAATTGTAAGGGAATTTGAGAAGGCATTGGATGAATACGAACAAGCAAATTATGATTTTGAAGCTCGTTTCTTGATGCGGTGCTACGTTGCGGTAGCCACAAACCAAAGTAGGTTCCGTCATCTCGGTGCACTCTGGCAGAAAAGCCAGGGGGAACTAGAAGATATATGGAAAAGGACGAAAAAGGCAATTGATCACACAATCAATTTCCTGAAGAACAACGCGGGTATTGAATCACTGGACTGGATCCCGTCTATCAATGCCCTCGTGCCGCTCGTCGGGTGGTTTTCGAAGAAGGATCTACTTTCAGAAGCGGAAGCAAGGGGCCTTCTTTTCTGGTTCTTTGAAGCCACGATACATGGAAGGTTTACGGGGAGCCCTGAGGCAAGGATTGACCAGGATCTACGAGCTATAGATAGTACCACTCCTCTCGAGAACATGATATTAAATCTCAGGCGTGAAATCGGAAGCTTTGAGGTTACCTCGGAGATGCTAGAGGGCAAACATCAAAGGCATCCTTTTGTTCCCTTACTATTTGTCATTTTTCGCAAGAATGGGGCCACCGACTGGTTTACTGGGACAATATTGAGTTCGACAAATGTAGGGGCCCCGCACCAGCTGGAACTCCATCATGTCTTCCCCAAGGCGATACTAAAACAATCAGGCCTATATGATTCTGACAAGATCGATGACCTGGCCAATATTGTATTTCTGTCCCAACAAGCAAACCGAGCGATCCTCCAATCCTCGCCAGAAAAATACCTACCGGAAATTGAAAAGGAAAAGCTCCAATCACAGCTCGTTCCATTAGACGAACGTCTCTGGAGAGTTGAGAGGTTTACTGAGTTTCTGAAAGAAAGAAGAGATCTATTGGCGAAGGCCATTAATACCTATTTGGGTGAGCTTGGGAGAGACCATCTTTCTAGCGGGAGGACTGTCTCTAGTTGACTGTTCCAGATTAGGTATATCCTCGGAGACCCACATTTTAACTAGATTTGAAGGACGGGGCGGATAATGGAGCCGATTGAGCGTTATCGCGGGTGCCTTCTGGGCCTTGCAGTAGGCGATGCCCTCGGAACCACGTTAGAATTCAGTCAGCCAGGTTCATTTGAGCCAATCAATGACATGATTGGCGGTGGGCCTTTTGATCTCCCGCCTGGCCAGTGGACAGATGATACCTCCATGGCGTTGTGCCTGGCTGACAGTCTGATTGCCTGCGAAGGTTTCAATCCGGTGGATCAATTGGAAAAGTATTTGCGGTGGTATCACGAGGGCTATCTCAGCAGTACGGGCTATTGTTTCGACATCGGTAATACTGTCTATAAGGCACTCATGCGATTTGAAAGGACCCATGAGCCTTATTGCGGTTCCATTGATCCTTATACCGCCGGCAATGGTTCTATTATGCGTCTTGCCCCCGTGCCTATGTTCTATGCCCTAAGCCCTCTGGAGGCAATTGAGAAGGCCGGTGAGAGTTCGCGAACAACTCACCAGGCTCCCGCGGCAATTGACGCCTGTCGATATTTTGGAGGTCTGCTTGTGGGCGCACTTAATGGGGAATCCAAGGATAGGCTGCTTTCAGGACGCTATTCTCCTATCCCTGGGCTTTGGGAAGATAAGCCGCTTGTGCCTGAGGTCGATGAGATTGCTTCGGGATCTTTCAAGCACCGAAATCCTCCCAAGATACGCGGTACAGGTTATGTTGTGGAATCGCTCGAAGCGGCCCTTTGGGCCTTCTACAATAGCGATTCTTTCGAGGAAGGGTGCCTTCTAGCGGTCAACCTCGGTAACGACGCAGACACCACAGGTGCGGTCTATGGGCAACTCGCTGGGGCGTTTTATGGAGAACAAAACATTCCAGAATCATGGCGCATGAAGATCGCCCATCGGGATTTAATTGTTAACATGGCTGAGCAGCTTTTCGCCCTATCCAGAAAAGGACGATAAAATATGTCTGTCCCATGGAGTGAACGCAGATGCAGGAATGTAGTATAGAAGCGGGAATGGTGATAATGGGCCCGATGTTCCCTGAGCCGGTAAGGGTCCTTGCTGCCAGGTATATCGGCTCAAGCAGGGTCAAGATCGAGGCTGTCGGAGTCAATTCAAAGAAGTATTACGATCCAATTCTTGGCCTTGATGAACTATCTCGACTGACGACATCCCAAGGGGATACCCTCAACTTCACTGGTGACGGTGAACGGCTTTTTCTTTTCCTTGAGGCACACCGTATTCGCAATGCCTTTCAGTTTGACCCTTATTATGGTGTGAGCGTTTCCCAGGTAGATGCTCTGCCGCACCAGATCGAGGCGGTATATCACTATATTCTCAAGAACCCGAATATCCGGTTTCTATTGGCTGACGACCCAGGAGCGGGAAAGACCATTATGGCCGGGCTTGTTCTCAAGGAATTGAAATACCGGGGGCTGGTGAACCGCACGCTCATCATTGTTCCGGGGCATCTGAAAGGTCAGTGGCTCAGGGAAATGAGAGAACGATTTCAAGAGAACTTCATCATTGTTGACCGCGGTGTTATGAATGCCACCTGGGGGCAGAATGTTTGGACGGAACGCCACCAGGTCATCACTTCGCTGGATTTCGCGAAACAGGAGGACGTGATGTTCACCCTTAAGGATTCCTCCTGGGATCTGGTGATCGTGGATGAGGCTCACAAGATGTCTGCATATAAGTACGGTGACAAGATTGACAAGACCGTTCGGTATCAGTTTGGGGAATTGATCTCGGAAATTGCCAAGTACCTTCTCTTTCTGACTGCGACACCCCATCGTGGCGACCCAGAGAACTTCCGTCTCTTCTTGGATCTCCTGCAGCCAGGGTTTTTTGCCAACACCAAGATGCTTGCTGAGTCTATTAAAGATAAGGATAACCCCCTCTTCTTAAGGCGACTCAAGGAGGACCTCAAAGGATTTGATAATTCCCCTCTCTTCCCGCCCCGGCGGGTGGAGACGATAAAGTATCGGCTGAGCGAGCAAGAGAAGAAGCTTTATAACGCTGTCACGAAATATGTGGAACAGAACTTCAATAAGGCGCTACAAAAGGAAAAGCGGAATGTCACATTCGCCCTTACCATTCTGCAGAGGAGGCTTGCTTCTAGCATCAGGGCAGTACGCAAGTCTCTGGAGCGTCGCCGCAATAGGCTTGAAGAGCTGTACAGGAAGGGACAGATTCTCCAGGAGGCAGGATACTCTGAGAATTATTTAGAGGATCTCGAAGAAAGCCAGCGCTGGGAAAAAGAGGAGGAACTTCTCGAGAAGCTTACTTCAGCTGACTCTCTTGAGGAACTTCAGGATGAGATCAATAATCTGGATGAACTCGTAGGCTTGGCAAAAGAGGCTGAGAAGGGCGAAATTGAGACAAAGCTGGTACGAATCAAAGAGGTCTTGGATCAGGAGAGAATACGCGAGACGGGGACTAAGCTGCTTATTTTCACCGAATCAAAGGATACGATGGAGTATCTAGCGGAAAAACTGCGTCAATGGGGGTATATCGTTACTGTTATTCATGGCGGGATGAACATGGATGACCGCATCAGGGCTGAACATGAATTCAAGAATAGAGCACAGATCATGGTAGCCACTGAGGCGGCCGGCGAGGGTATCAACCTGCAATTCTGTTGGTTGATGGTGAACTACGATATCCCCTGGAACCCTAATCGCCTGGAGCAGAGGATGGGGCGCATTCACCGATATGGTCAGCGAAATGAAGTGCATATTTATAATCTGGTAGCAGTGGACACCCGCGAAGGAAGGATTTTGGAGAAGCTCTTTGAGAAGCTGGATCGTATGAAGGAACATCTGGGAAGCGACCGTGTGTTTGACGTAATTGGGGATGTATTGCCCGGAACAAGCCTGAAGGACCTTATACTCGATGCCATCTCTAGTCGGAGAACCATGGAGGATATCCTGGCCGAGATGGAGAGGATTCCAGATGAGGAAGCTATCCAGAAGGTCAAGGAGGCCACCATGGAAGCCCTGGCTACTCGGCATATAGACCTTTCTCGAATCCTGGGGGAACAGAGAACGGCCGTGGAAAACCGGCTGGTGCCAGAGTATATCGAAAGATTCTTTCTCCGTGCGGCGCAGATGATCGGCATAAGGGTGGAAAAGCGCCAAGACGGCTTTTGGCGGATTACAGCTATCCCATTCGAGGTGCGCAACCAGCCCTATGAGTTCAAGGTAAAATATGGCGAAGTACAGCGGGAATACCTGAAGGTAGCCTTCGATAAGGTTATAGCCTTTAAGGGGCAGGCTGAGTTCGTAACCATGGGGCATCCCCTAATGGAAGCTGTATTAGAAACCGTACTTAAGGGATACAGACAGGACGCAGATAAAGGAGCAGTATTTATCGACCCTGATGGCAAGCTCGATGGGCTACTATGGTTCATGACCGGGGAAGTCAAGGACGGGAAGGGCGATGTTGCAGGTCGTAGATTGCTTTGCGTCTATCAGACATCTGGTGGACAGCTCTTTCCTATCAACCCTTCGATTCTCTGGGATTTGAAGCCTGGGGAAGAAAATACCCCCCGTTGTTCACAGGCCGAAACCACGATATTTTCCAGGGAAGATGTCATAGATTTTGCTATCGAGCACCAGCTTACACCGTACAGGGACGAGCTCTTGGCACAAAGGCAGAGAGACGCCGAGATTAAAGCCAAATATGGTCTAAGATCTATTGACTCCATGATCCTGGAATCAGAGGCCAAATTGACCGAGTACGAAACGAGAAAGATCAAGGGTGAGAGCATTCCTGAAGTCGCTATTCTGCAGGAGCGACGAAGAAGGGAGGATCTCGAGGGAAAAAGGCAAAGGCTCCTTGATGATATCCGGGCTCATACAAATCTTTATCCTTCTGAGCCTAATGTGCTTTCCGTTATCCGTGTAATTCCGGGCGCACCCCGAGGAGATATGAATGGCGACGAGGACATAGAAAGGGTTGGTATGGAAGTCGCTATGGAATATGAGCGAAGTCAGGGTAGGACTCCCGAAGACGTATCCCTGCAGTCCCTTGGTTATGATGTTCGTTCAGCGGACATATGCGGAGATTATCGCTACATAGAGGTAAAGGCCCGCGCCAGGACAGGAGCTATCGCCTTAACCCCAAATGAGTGGCTGATGGCTAACCGCCTGGGTGATGAGTATTGGCTATATGTTGTAGAAAATGCGACCAGCACCCCAGTTCTATTCACCTTACAGAACCCGGCGGCCCAACTTAAACCTGAAGAAGAGGTAGGCATAGTTCGCTATATCGTAAAAGACTGGCGAGAGAAGGCCTGTGTTGTTGGAGAGGGGCAGTTATAAATGGCAAGGAGATCATTCATAGAAGCAAGTTTCCCAGTCCAAGCAGTAAGCGAGGAATCAGCAAAGGAGAAAAACATCCGCCATGGACATATCTCGACGCTCCATATTTGGTGGGCAAGAAAGCCATTAGCTTCATCGCGTGCCACCATTTATGCTGCTTTGATCCCAGAGCCAGAAGATGAACAGGAGAGGATAGCCAAGGCGAGCTTTATATCAAATCTATGTAAGTGGGAGAACTCGTCCAAGTCATATTACCTGGAACGAGCTAGGCGGGACATCCTGACATCATATGGCGGTAATTCCCCTAAGGTCTTAGACCCTTTCGCTGGGGGTGGCTCCATGCCTCTCGAGGCCTTGAGATTGGGTTGTGAGACCTATGCCAGCGATCTTAACCCCGTAGCCGTGCTAATTGAAAAGGCAACTCTAGAGTTTCCGCAGCGATATGGCAAGGCGCAGAGAAGAAAAGAGAAAACCCCCATGGGGGAAATAGACAAGGAAGTCAATCCGCTCCTGGAAGACGTCAAGTATTGGGGAAATTGGGTTCTGGAAGAGGCTAGGCGAGAGCTTGAATGTTTCTATCCTGATGAACCTGATGGAAGTATCCCTGTGGGTTACTATTGGATGCATACTGTGCATTGTCAAAACCCGGCATGTGGTTGCGAGATACCTTTAACAGCCAATTGGTGGCTAGCGAAGAAAGATAATAAGAGGGTAGCTCTACGCGTAGTGCCAAGAGGTAACAAAATCGGCTTTGAGATTGTCGAGGGGGGAAAAATCGACTTTGATCCCGAGGAAGGAACCGTCGCGAGGGCCAAAGTGATATGCCCCTGCTGTGGCAGCGGCCTTTCGGACAAAGAGGTGCGTAGGCAATTCCAGGAGGGGAAAGCAAGCCAACGAATGGTAGCCGTGGTACTCCATCATCCCCACAGACAGGGCAAAACCTACCGGCTTGCAAACGAGCAAGACCTGGCCGTCTTTCAGGAAGCGGAAAGATATCTAGAAAAGAAGAGAGAGGAGCTATGGGATAAGTGGGGGATTGACCCGGTGCCAGATGAACCACTTGGACGAGTTCCTGTTACCTTCGGAGTAATCAATGTATGGGTCTATGGAATGAATAGTTGGGGCGACCTTTTCAATTTTCGACAGAAGCTGGCTCTCATCACCTTTGAGGAGAAGGTGCGGCAGGCGCACGAGAAGATGCTGGCTGAGGGGTACGAGGAGGAATACGCCAGGGCGGTGGCGACGTACTTGGCGTTTGGCGTGGATCGGCTAGCTTCACATCTAGCGGTGCTGGTAAGATGGCGGCCTGACGCTCTTTCTTTTGAAAGAGTATTTGATAGGCAGGCTTTGCCTATGGTTTGGGATTACGGTGAAGTCAACTCGTTTAGTGATGCAAGGGGACAATGGGATTTAGAACCAATACTGGAAGTGGTCAACTCTCTTTCGGTGGTTTCTGCTCCCGCCACTGTTACCCAGGCCTCCGCTATCTCATTGCCCCACCCTGACGACTACTTTGACGCCGTGGTCACCGACCCGCCGTACTACGATAATGTACCCTACTCCTACCTTTCCGACTTTTTCTACATCTGGCTTAAACGAACGATAGGGCATTTATACCCTGACCTTCTTGCTACTCCTCTTACCCCTAAATCTGAGGAAATCGTAGCTTATTCGCATGGTGAAGACGGCTTTGGAGGAGGCAAGAGGTTCTTTGAAGATATGATCACCAAGGCCTTCCGGGAGATCTATCGTGTTCTAAAGCCTGAAGGTATCGCCGTAATTGTTTTTGCCCATAAGACTACTGATGCCTGGGAAACTATCATAAATGCCTTATTAGAGTCTGGACTCTATCTTACTGCCTCCTGGCCATTAAATACCGAAATGAAAGCGCGCCTTAGAGCTAAAGAATCTGCAGCTTTGGCTTCTTCCATTTACATGGTCTGTCGCAAAAGGACAACGAAAGAGACAGCTTACTTCAACGAAATCAAGCCTCAGGTAGAAAAGAGGATTCGTGAAAAGCTCGACCAGTTTTGGAATGAAGGGATCAGCGGCAGCGACTTCTTCATTGCAGCCATCGGCCCCGCCTTGGAGGTATTCGGCCGGTATGAGAAGGTGGAGACTTATTCCGGGGAACCAATATCGGCAGAGAACCTGCTCGAGTTGATCCGCAGGACGGTTAGTGAATATGCTTTGGCCAGGATTCTCAAGGGTAGTCACCTGGGTGGAATCGATGCGGAAACCCGTTTCTACTTACTCTGGCGCTGGACATATAACGGTGCTAAGGTCCTCTTCGATGAGGCCCGTAAACTCGCTAATGCTGTGGGAATTGAGCTTACAGAGCACTGGAATAACGGCTTTATTAGGAAGGATAAGGAATTCATTAGTGTACTGGGTCCCAAGGAACGGGACAGGAAGTTTCTGGAGAAGGAAAGGCTCAATAGCATGGTGGATGTCCTTCATGCCTGCCTTCTTCTATGGGAGAAAAATGAGCGGAAGCGCATTACGGAAGTCCTCGAAGATACAGGGTATCTTTATAACAATGCCTTCTGGCAAGTGGCCCAGTCTATCTCTGAAGTGCTGCCGCCAGGGGAAAAGGAAAGGCAAATGCTACAGGGTTTCCTTTATGGCAGGGAGACTTATCAGAAGACCCAAGATGGCAATAGTGAAAAACAAGGTCGCCTGTTTTAAGGTCGCATTTATCGGGAGGTGTAAGTTGTGAGCTTACCAGCATGGTGGCAGGTGGTGACGCCTCATAAAGATATCCGGGAAAAGTCCTTCAGTGAAGCAGTCTTTGCTGCCGACCTTGGTGACGTCTTAAGTGGAACCGCTCCGCAGGAGTATGGTGATCCTCGCCTCTTCTTTGAAAAAACCTATATTACCGCAGGGCTGGCGAACCTTGTCCGTAATGTCCTGTCGCGGCTGACTACTGGCCAAGGAGATCCTGTAATTCAATTGCAGACCCCTTTTGGTGGGGGTAAGACTCACTCTCTCTTAACCCTTTATCACCTAGTTAATTCCTTTGACCATGTCAGCCACCTGAGTCAAGTTCAGGAGATGGTAGCAGGCCGCAGGCTTCTTGGTACGCGTGTGGCAGCTTTCGTAGGCACATCAGCAGACCCTGTAAAAGGAAGAACACCCTGGGGCGAGATTGCCTATCAATTTGGCTGTTATGAGATCGTTAAGGAACACGATGAACGTCGGGTGGCCCCAGGCAAGGAACGCATAAAAGAGATCCTCCAAAAAAGTGGGCCAACCCTTATCCTCATCGACGAATTGCTGCAATATGTAGTCAAGGCCAATCGGGTGGAGAAGGTAGATAAGATTACACAAGGGCAGACTTTGGCTTTCCTGCAGGAACTGTCAGAAGCAGTAGCCACGTCAGATAGGTCAGTCCTGGTCCTGACGCTGCCAGCTAGCATTTTGGAACAATACGATGAAGAGGCGGAAAAAGCCTTGTCTCAGATGCAAAAAGTGTCAGGCCGACTGGAAAGCATCTATGTACCTGTGGATGGAATGGAGCTCTATGAGGTAATCCGCAAACGCCTGTTCGAAGACTATGGGGATTCCAGGCTACATCGTCAAGTGGCAGAATGGTACTTCAAATCTTATCAAGGACTAGGCAGCGACGTGCCGAGTGAGGTAAAGGAGGTAGCTTACAGAGATAAGATAGAGCGAGCCTATCCCTTTCATCCTGAATTCATTGATGTCCTGTATGAACGTTGGGGGTCCTTCCCCACATTTCAGCGCACCCGTGGGGTTCTTAGGCTCCTGGCCCAAGTTGTCGGCGATTTGTACGAGCGCAAGGTTTCTGGACCTCTAATCCATTCATCAATGGTAGATTTGTCTCACCCGGCAGTGAGAAGGGAGTTTATCAAGCATATCGGCAATGAATATGACAGCATTATTGCAGCCGATATTGCAGGTAAAGCACGGCGGATCGACCGAGAAATGGGTAGCGAATACGAGAAGTATAGTATCGCCAACGGACTGGCCACATCTATCTTCCTGCATTCCTTTAGCGGCGGGGAGCGCAGAGGGGCGACTCTCCCCTGGCTGAGGGTTTCGTTACTACGAGAGGGAATTCCGTCTACTATAGTGGGAGATGCCGTAAGTAAGCTCGAAGATTCTCTTTGGTATTTCCATAAAGAGAAACGCTCTTACAGTTTCAAGAATCAGCCAAATCTAAACCGGATTATAGTGGATAAGGAAGACGCTATCGAGCCCGAACAGGTCCAGAATACTCTTCGTGAGTATCTAAGTAAGTTATCAAAGGGTGCCCCTTTTGATGCATATCTATGGCCAAAGGCCTCAGGGGATGTGCCTGACCACAGGCGACTTAAATTAGTGCTCCTAGGACTCGATCTCAAGCATGGGCAAAACGAGACGGATCGGCTTGCTAAGGAGCTAATAGACAATGCGGGCTCCTCTTTCCGCATTTACAGGAATACGATCTTTATTATGGCTCTGGACCCCGGTGCTTATATTAACCTAGAAAAGCAATTGAGACGTTTCCTTGCCCTGAAGGAAATTTCTGGTGATACGAGTATCATTTTAACTCCCGATGCCAGGGGGGAACTCCAAACCAGGCTTAAGCAATTGGAAGACGACCTCCCATTCCAAGTCGTCGCTACATATCGGCACGTAGCGTGGTACAGTACTGGTGGGCTCGTTTGGCATGATATGGGATTACCTACTGTAGGAGAGTCGTCGTCTATCGCTAAACGAGTATTCCAGTATCTGAAAGATGAGGAAAGGATTTTGGCTTCCCTTACGCCAAAGTTGATTCTTGATAAGGCTTTTGGCGATGGTGAAATAGAAAAGAGCCTGCAAGAAATCTACGACATCTTCCTAAAAACACCTGGGCTACCTTGCCTGGAAAATGAGACGGTGCTCATAGAGGCTGCCAAGCAGGGAACAAGATCAGGACTCTTGGGACTGCGTATTGACGGTACCCTCTATTTTGAAGAGTCTCCGCCTGACCCACCTATGGAGGCTCTCCTGCTGCCACCTGCAAGGGCAGCAGAAGAGAAAAAGGCTAGTTGGGAGGCTAGCTATGCCCCAGGAGACACTACCTCTGCCAGTAGTTACAAAGGTATTGTTCCAATAAGACCGGGCAATGTGATGGATGGGGCCGAAGATAAGAAAGTGACTGTTGAGGGGGAGCCCCTACAGCCTGCCCAATCCCGAGTCAAACGAGTTGCCATCAAGGCCGCCATTCCTTGGGACAAACTCTCGCAGATAGTTACTGGTGTCATTCGCCCACTGAAGGCTCTTGGGTCTGATCCGGAGATCGTTATCGAGATCAAAGCGGAGGCCGAAAATGGTTTTGATCGCACAACACTGGATAGTAAAGTAAGGGAGACTTTACTACAGTTGGGTTCGAACATAGTGGAATGGAAGGAAAACTGAGGTGGGCAACGTTGGTAGTCATTAGCACGAAGGTCTCACTATAGATTCCCATCGTAAGCAGGTCCTCGAGTGCCATAGATATCTAGTTTTCCATAGGGTTACTCGGGAAGGGGTTGGCCCGTATGTCTATGGGTTACCTGCACTCTGTATTGACATTAGTCTTCATAAGCATAACAGTTTTCATAACGATAGTTATCGGAGTTAGATTTGGCTTTCGCCTCAAGGGGCAAAGGCTTTGGCTCATGCTGTCGTTCCTCTGTTCCGTATCATCTGTCTCGAGTTCCGTCATACATTATACCGTTCAGTGGGAATTAATAATCGACGTGGTTCAGCTTGCTAGTCTAGCAACAGTTTTCTCGGCAATTGCTGCATTCGGGGTGATTGTCGAACTAGCTCGATGCCCTCTTGTGTACACCAGCATCTGTTCTACCGAGATTACAGATCCACTAGGTATTGTTGTTTATCCAGGTCATGATGTAAAGGTCAATCTGTATGTGCATAATTGTTCAAAAATTACTGCAAATGATGTTGTAATACAAGCATTATTACCACCACCAGTGACGGTGTTAAGTATTGATACCCCGACCGTCAGTAACATTACACAAGACGGCCATTGCGCGGAGGTCCATTTTGACAGTGATCGAAGTTACAACCCAGTACATCCTTTTACCTATTCCTCTTTCTCCATGACAATTCGCAGTGAAAACCTGTCCTTTCCCATTCCGATAATAGTCTATGCGATGGCAAAAGACATGCCTAGAATAGGGCATACCTTCTTTCTGACCATAGAACCCCTTGATTTGCATAGACGACAGCTATGGAAGATTCTTAAGCGAACTCACTTACCTCTGGTTAGAACAAGGGAACTGTATTTTCTCTATCAGAGATTGCTTTCGTTGGCATTGTTTATCTTGGCTATACTTCCTTGGTTATTGTGATTGTGACTATCATAGTCTTCTCGTGGCTTGGCTATCAGTGGTGAGACTATGTGATTTTAAAGGCACTCGGGGGCGATTATGGCAACGGGTCAAAGTAATAGTATCTCAGAGATTACCTCACGCCCCCAACACCATAACGTATGAATCCCTCTCAAAACCCATGAGGCACGGTGGCGTTATAAGCTACTTTTCTGCGGATCGTGTTCATAGTCAATCCGATTGGTAAATATGAATACTGAAGGATGAATGTCGAAATGCACACTCGTATTGAAGTTATTGGTAAGGAATCTCCCCACTTGGCCACCGTAGAGGCCCTTTGGAGAGCCAATGCCTCGACTCTTGGTTTCCTTCCAGAGGGAGCATTTATCGAGTACGCCACCCGAGGGAATATAATTGGTGCTTTGGATGATGATGGGAAGTGCATTGGCTATTTGATGTTTCGAAAAACGCACGGCCGGGTCACCATTGTTCATCTCTGCGTTGACAGGTTATATCGTCGCAAGGGAGTAGCGCGTGAACTTGTCAATCATCTTATCTGTCTCACCCAAGATTCCCTAGGGATCGGTCTGACATGTCGCCGGGACTTTGAAGCAAGCAGGCTTTGGCCTGAGTTAGGCTTTGTTGCTCTATACGATAAGATTGGCAAAAACCGACAAGGTATTAACCTTACTTTCTGGTGGCTCGATCACGGGCATCCAACCCTGTTCACTTTGCCTCAAACAGAACAACCGCTATCCAAGTTTCGTGTTGTTATTGACATGAACATCTTTCTCGACTTACAGGACCATGCCAATCCCGGCGCCGAGGAGTCCAAATCATTACAAGCCGATTGGTTACAAGAGAGTCTTGAACTGTGCATGACCGAGGAAGTGTTCAATGAGATAGACCGAATTAAAGATCCCGAGGAAAGGAACCGACGACGGGCAATGGCGCACATGTTTACCATTGTTAGGTGCAACAGCCAGGCTTTTGAATCTGCATTGCAGTCAACGCGTAGATTCTTTCCCGAAGTCATGAGCGAGAGTGACAAGTCTGACCATCGTCACCTGGCAAGAACCGTAGCATCTGGAGAGCAGTTCTTTGTAACCCGCGATGAAGACCTATTGCGAATCGCAGATGACTTGTATGAGGCTGTTGGTATTTCGGTGGTTTCTCCGTCTGAGGTGGTTATTAGACTAGATGAATTGCTCAGGGAGGCTGAGTATCACCCTGCTCGGCTAGCCGGTACAGCTTTTCATATAGGCCGTGTTTGCAGCGGGCAAGAAAGGGCAATGTTGGATGTCTTCCGCTGTGCGAATAAAAGGGAAAGGAAGTCTGATTTTTCCCAGCAGATGCGTCGTTTTCTTGCTTATCCGCAGAGATTTACCTGCCTTATTGTTTCCAATGAACAGCGGGAACCGGTCGCGTTGGTTGTATATGATAAAGGAAACGAACATGTGTTAGAAATTCCGATAATTCGAATCCGACCGGGGCCTTTAGAGGGAACCATAGCGCGACACTTAATCTCCCGAGCGGTGACGCTCTCATCGAGGGAAAGGCGGGTTTTGACAAAAATTAGTGACCACTATAGCAGCGATGTCATAATAGCCGCCCTTCGTGAAGGCGGTTTTATTCAGGCTAATGAGGAATGGATAAAAGTGAATCTGGCAGTTGCGGAGCCTGCTGCGCGACTCTCTGAACGTCTAGCCAGTCTGATTCAAATACACGGACTCGAGCATGAATGCTTCACTCGTCTTATGAGTACTCTTGGCATACATGAAGCAACCATGGACCCTCAAATTGCTGCACAGATCGAACATTTATTGTGGCCTGCAAAGATTATTGATGCAAATATACCCACGTTTGTCATCCCTATTAAACCCAAATGGGCGCAACATCTATTCGACGAAAACTTGGCTAGACAAACATTATTTGGGGCCATACCAGAAATCGCGCTGAACCAAGAGGCTGTGTATTATCGTGCGGTTCGTCCGTCTGGCGGGCTAGTGGCGCCTGGGCGGATTTTATGGTACGTTAGCTATGATAGACGTTACCCTGGGTCTGGGCAAGTACGGGCGTGTTCTCGCCTTGATGAGATTGTAATTGATCTCCCGCAGGTTCTATACCGGCGGTTTCGTCGGTTAGGTGTATATACGTGGCGGGATGTTCTCAGGGGGGTACATGGACGCCCCGACAGTGTCATGATGGCTATTCGGTTTAGCAATACAGAATTATTTGCTAATCCCATTCCATGGCAAGTACTTCAGGATATCCTACAAGCGGAGGGCCATAAGTCCCAGATTCAATCGCCGCTGCGTATCCCAAACCGTATCTTTGAGAAACTATACGTCTTAGGCACACGAGTTAACGAGGGGTGAGGTATATGCAAGAAAAATCGATACTACTCCTGTCAATCCGTTCTCAGTATGCAGAAAGAATTTTCAATGGGGCGAAGACGGTTGAACTTCGGCGGGTACGCCCGAGGGTCCGGGAAGGCGATTGGGTCCTAGTCTATGTTCCATCTCCCGTTAAGGCCATAATGGGTGGATTTAGAGTCAGGAGCGTTGTGGAGGCGGCACCCTGTGACCTTTGGTACAGAGTTAAGCATTTTGCATGTGTGTCCCGCCAGAAGTTCGATACCTATTATGCTGGAGCATCTATAGGCTTCGGTATCTTCCTATACAATCCCAGGCTCCTTAAATATCCAATAAGCCTTGGATATCTGAGACAATTCTGGCCTGGCTTCCGAGCGCCTCAAGGATATCGCTATGTGCCAATCAATGCTATTAGCTTTCTTGGAATCACTGACCAATTGCTGACCGTCACCGGGATGGAACAACTTGAGATGGTTCTATGAAGATAAGAGGTCGGTTTGATGCTCAGTCATATTCCATGGGGTCTATTGTAATTCCAGCCCAGATATGCAGGCCAGAGTATACGAGGGGAGATAGTATGAAGCAAGGCAGTTATACTATTGCGTTTATGCCATGGGCATTTCTAGGCAGCGAACTTCTTGTTGGCAATTACCGAATATGGAATTTTTGGGCTCTATGAGACAAGTATGTGACTGATCCCTTAGTAAGGACTACGCTTGAAAAATACTTCTCCCGCTATCTCTACACAAAGCTACGACCTGGATTCCAGGAGGTCGTCTGCGAGAGTCTGTCAGTAATATCACCGGGGCAAGGGTTAAATGTAGACGATATCGAAAACGTTCTAAGAGTAGCGCGGGCAGTAGCTTTCTCAGCGATTATGGATGACCCGTGGGAAAGGGTTTCAACAGATACTTGGGCCGTCTATTTCCAAAATTATTCTCCCGGCCATTCAGGCATCACTATTGGAGATTCATACTTTTCGTCGGTAGACCTGGTGAAGTTCCTCAGGCCATACTCTGCTTATGAACCACTTGTTCCGTTTTGCGGTAACAAATTTTTGTCTGGATTGGGAGAAATAGTCGGCAGTAAAGGGGAAGAAATCCAAAGGATTTTCACTGCGCTTGAATGGTTCTGTCGCGCGTGGACCCGAAATGAGATGGTCAGTGATTGGTCAAGAATTGTGTGTTTGGTGATAGCCTTTGAGTCTCTGTTTGATTTTGACAACAAGTTTGAATTCATGAGTAAGGTGAAGGAGATTGTCCGAGACCCAGCGCCAATCAATGAGACGCGCAAGATTCCAAACCAGGACTGCAGGGAAAAGACGGAAAGAGAAATGACTCGAAGCCTTGTTGAGTGGTGGGCTTACGACCTTTACAATCTTCGAAACGCTATCGTCCATGGAAGGACTCCGGACCCAAGCAGGCTCACCTACAAGGGAAACAAGTCACATCTTATAATTGCAAAGAGAGTTTTTGAGAAAGCTATCAAACGGTGCCTAGTTGAGCTAAATCTATATCCCATGAGCGAAATAGAGGAAATCTTCGAGTCTGAGCCTATAGATCAATGGCTTTCACAGGCAGATGAATAGGGTGGACTCTTGGGCTTGACCCATAGGGGGAATTCCCGCCCAATTCCCTTAAATGGGGCAAAGGCCAAAAAGGAAAAGACTCCCTGGTAATTTGGGTTCTCTTTTGTCCGTCAGATGTAATATTTAATATTCAATAATAACCGGGAATGAACGGGAATTGATGCATGAACGGGCCAGATATCTCGGCGGCTGCGGCAACCCCACCTAGGACGCCTGGTAGTAAAGATATATAGTGGTGCGTTCCCATGGTATAGCCGGAATCCCACAATGTAATCGTGGACAATGTTCAGAAACCTATTTAAGGCAGCTCTTCAACGAAGGACTCCTCGCCTCCGAACTCGGCGAGTCGTGCCACACCGAGAGTGGCCCGTAGCTTGATGTCTTCTGGGCACTCGTCGAGGTAAGTTTCTGTGCAGAGGATTGGGGGCCCGTCATGGTTGTCAAGGTAGCCGATCACGGGCTGGTACTGACGGACGTATGGACCTTCCACCTCGAGCGCGCACTCGCCCTCTCGTCCCTCGGGTCCATACCATATGGCATAGTCGCCCGGGCCTGACACGTCGGGCTCACGCCAAGGCTTCATAGACAACTCTCCCTTCTCTTCGAATCGTTTTGATGCAGGCTCTCTCATGCCGCACGGGGCAAGACATAAACTGTGACAAGATTGAGGCCCATGTAGCTTCCTATATACAAGGGGTGGGGCTCCGAAAGAATTCTGGGAATAAGGTTGGATTACGTAGGGCCCCGGAGAAAAAACCTGCTATTCTGTAGGGTATTAAGCGCAATCCCGCATCACATCTGAGTGTTAATGTCCGTTCATAGAGAAAAAGGACTTACTCCATAAGGGCCCCTAGATCCAGCTCTAGGGGCCTTTTGGGTTACCTATGACTGGGAGTTTCTTCTTTTGATCTTTGTAAGCCTTTCGCGGTTCTGGTCAGCCAGGATTTTCATGACCGGAGATGCGGTTTTATGTTCCCGCTGTATATCCTCGGCAAGGAGTCTTGCATAACGTTCTGTCATCGCAAATGTAGTATGTCCGAGCATCCTCTTGAGGGCAAGGAGTTCTCCCCCATTTCTCAGGAACATGATAGCAAACGTGTGGCGAAGGTCATAGCTTCTTGTTTCCTTTGAGAGTTTTGCCTTTGTGGTATATTTCTTAAAATCATGCTCCCACGAGGTTTCTAGGCGTTTCTTTCCATCCCATGAACAGAAAATGGGCTTGTCCTCCCCCCAGGTACTTGGTCTCACCCTCAGGAGCGATCTAAGCTCCAATGAAGTCTTGGTAGATATGGGAACGACGCGGTCCCTGCGCGTTTTGGAAATGCTGGCAGGTATGTATATTGTGCAGTCAGTGGGATTGAAATGACGGGGAAGTATACTTAAGGCTTCGCTGGGGCGGATGCCGCAATCGAGCATAACCAGCATTATGACATAATCCCGAAAACCTGAGTATTCGCGTTTGTTGGGCGCTTTGAGGAGCTCACGAATCTGATCCTCTGAAAGATAGTGTATTTCGTCCTCGAGTTTCCTATTTTTAACACCATTCAGCGGGTTGGTTTCGAGCACCTCTTCCTGAATGAGCCAGTTAAAGAAGGCCTTCAAGTAGGTTTTTCGGAGGTTGAAGGTGTAGGAGTTATCGAACGCGCTGAGATATTCGAGGGCTTTTTCTTTGAGGTCATTGCTGTCGTTATGATTTGCGCCAGTCCTGCTGAAGAACTGGGTGATGGTCTTTTTATAATCCAGGAGTGTCTTTGGGGCAGAGCCACATGTCTGCTTGAAGAAGAGGAATTTCTCAAGCACCTCCTTCCACGACTCGAATTTGTTGGTGGCAACTTTCGGTCCCTTTGGTCTGGGGCCGCCCCATTTAACCATAACAAAACCCTCCAAAAGATGTAATATTTGGAGGGCCAAGTCATCTGTCGCAAAAATCTTTGTTTGGTGTATCATCACTACTCTGCTTCTGATCAGCGACAAGGGACTGTGGGGTCATTATGTACCTTTTTGCCACCCGATTATGGCTTCTAGCAGGGGTTTTACATATTCTAGTCGGCCTGGGATTAAGAGTCAGCTGCTCTACCAACTGAGCTAATGGCGCACGCAAACTGAAATAAAATTATGGTAGCGGCGACTGGATTCGAACCAGTGACGCCACGGGTATGAACCGTGTGCTCTGACCAGCTGAGCTACGCCGCCACATATGGTAGCGGGGGCTGGACTTGAACCAGCGACCTCCGGGTTATGAGCCCGACGAGCTACCAACTGCTCTACCCCGCGTCGTTTCTATCGTTTTTGGTGAAGATCGCGATCACCAGCTATTATTATAGCAGATGGAACGCTCTAGTCAAGGGGTATAGGCGAAGTTGTTCGAGACCCATCCCGGTCCCTATACCCACCCGATACCGGTAACCTGTTCGTATAATGACTCATATCATACTCATGAGCCAACAAGAGCTCCCGATGAAGCAACGGAGTCTTGAAACGACCGTCCCGCAAATCAAATTTCGCAGGTCAAATCGCTTAAATTGGCCGTTTCGCAGGAGGTGAGGTCCATGCCTTCTTTTACCTTTACGTCAGATGCTTCCAATACCGGTAACCAGGTGCTTACCGCGACGGTGAGCGTTGCTATATCGCCGGAAAGGCAATATTAGCATCGCCCGCCCTTTTGCCCGGAGCCTCGGTTGTAGGCACGGTAGCTGTATCCAATGCGGGTGATGTGAGCTGCCTGTATTTTGTATCCGCGGACTGGGCCGCGGTTTCGCCGACCACCGCGAGCATGGCACAGATCCTGGCAAGCTCGCTTAACGCGAGTGTGGTGGCGAGCCCCCTGTCAGCACGATTTACACGGGCGCATTAAGTGGCCTCATAGATCAGCCAGCTGCGGGCCAATCCTTGCCGCTGGGATCGGTGCAGGAGGTAACCTTCACGGTAGCCTTACAGCCTGATGCTGGGAATCTCGTCCAAAACCGCGATCTAGCGGTCGACTTTATATTTGTGGCACAGCAGGCTTAGTTTCTATGGCACGGCAGGTATGATGCAGCAGACCTAATTGATCCATAACTCGGCTACAACTCGATGATCCCATTTCGACGACCCTGTAAGATCCTGTAAAGATGGTCCTATGAAATACGATCATTGTCAAGGCAAGAGTAAGGTATAAGATCGACAAGAGTGGCGAGGGGACTCGCTCTTGCGGGCTCGCCTCGCCTTTAAAAGCTCCATAGCGCGCATAAGCCCAGGGATGGAGACGCTATTTCAATCCAGGACACCACGCCTTGGGAATGAGTGGGCATCTTATGCACGCTATGGAAAACTCTAGAAAATGGGAAGGAGTTGTAGAAGCAGGGGGAATCAGGCTAATGTCGAAAACATCTCCAGGGATATCACCCAATATGAGTGCCAGTGGCGAGAATTCGGTCGTAGATCGCGCCCTGAGCCTGAGTGTGAAGAAAAGGCTTCAAAATCCGCAAAGCCTCAAGACAGTAAACTCAGACTTCAAGGCAATAAGCTCACCGCTATGATGGTGGTGAGAAATGAGGCGGGTAGGTTTCTTGTCCAAGTCCTCGACGATCTTACTCAATGGGTTGACGAGATCGTGATCCTGGATGATGCGTCTTTGTAGGCCGGTCTCACGATGATGTCCTCGAAAAACACATGATCCGGTGGGCGTCGATGAACGACCAGATTTTTTATTACTGGCGCCCCCCTGGATGATACCCTGGACCTATCAAAACATGGATGTAGCGCTCATCCCCTCCAAGGCGACTGAAGGGACATCCCTCTCCTGCCTGGAGGCTATGGGGGTAGGCTGCGCCGTGATCGCCTCCTATGTTGGTGGCTTGTCGGACCTGATAATCGAGGGCTACAACGGCCGCCTCATAAAGCCGACTGTTGAGAACCTGGTGTCTACCCTGGTCGAACTCATCGAGGACTCTGAAAAGCGCGCCTATCTATGGAGAAATGCCAGGGAGACCTCCCTGAGCTTCACCCTTGATATGTGGAGACTGCGATGGGCGAGGGTCATAGGTGAAGTATTCCGATAAGGTATTTCGATGAATCTTGCTGTGAGCATTCCTAGAATGCAAGGGAAGGGATAAATCCGGGTGGAATAGGAGAAAAGGCCCCCGGAATAGGCCTCCCCACCCTCCTTTAGGATGGAAAGCCCGGCTCCAAACGCAGACGCACCAAATATACAGGGCACACAGGGCATGAGCATGCGGGGTACGACCATGAGATCCACCCCGCATCATCAAGGCCCTGTATCATCGTCTATCATCATCAAGGTCAAGCGGTCAAGGTTAAAACGGCTAGAAGAGACGCTATTCTGAAGAGACTATTCGGGTGTCATTCATACTCATATCCATAATAGATGCTGCTCGGCCTTGACTGGATGTTACTCGGCCCTGGGGCCTGCCGCGACAACGCTCTCCGGCACGCCCGAAAATTTCTCGAAGTTCTTTGCGAAGCGCCTGGCCAGCTCGCGGGCTTGCTTATCATATGCCTCCTTGTCAGCCCATGTATTCACGGGCCTGAGTATCTCGCCTGGCACATCGGGGCAGCTCTCCGGCACGAGCACTCCGAAAATGGGGTCAGGGGTGAATTTGACGCCCTCAAGCTCGCCATTCAGCGCAGCGCTCACCATTCTCCGGGTATATTTGAGGTTTATCCTCTTCCCAACCCCGTATGGCCCTCCGGACCAGCCGGTGTTGATCAAGTAGACCTGCGCTTTATGCTTCCTGAGCTTCTCCCCGAGCAGGTTTGAATAAACCACGGGGCGCAACGGGAGGAATGGAGCCCCGAAACAGGTAGAGAAGGTTGCCTCCGGCTCTATGATTCCCCGCTCGGTCCCGGCCAGCTTGCTGGTGTAGCCCGAGAGGAAGTGGTACATCGCCTGGTCCTCAGTGAGCCTGGCGATAGGGGGCAGGACGCCGAACGCATCGGCGGTGAGGAAGACCACGGTCTTCGGGTGGCCTGCCACGCCCGGGACGACCGCACCGGGGATATGATCGATTGGGTAACCCGAGCGCGTATTTTCCGTGATGGCGTTGCTATCGAAGTCTATATCGCGAGTCTCCTCGTCGACCACCACATTCTCCACGACGGCGCCAAAGCGGATCGCGTCCCATATCTGGGGCTCGGTCTCGGGTGACAGGTGAATACACTTGGCATAGCAACCGCCCTCGAAGTTGAACACCCCGTCGTCGGACCAGCCATGTTCATCGTCGCCGATCAGGCGCCGGTCCGGGTCCGCCGAAAGCGTGGTCTTCCCGGTGCCGGAGAGCCCAAAGAAGAGGGCCACATCCCCGTTCTTGCCGACATTTGCTGAGCAGTGCATCGGGAAAACGCCCTTATGAGGCAGTATGTAATTCATGACGGTGAATACGGACTTCTTCATTTCGCCAGCATATCTCGCAGCACCTATAATCACGACGTTCTTTTCATAGTTGATGATGACGAAAGCCTCGGACCTCGTGGCATCGATCTCGGGAACCGCATTGAAGCCCGGCGCGCATATGACGGTGAATTCGGGCTTGTGCTCTTTGAGTTCCTCTGCTGAGGGGCGCAGGAAGAGTTGGTGCGCGAAGAGATTCTGCCACGCAAGCTCGTTGACGACGCGGACCGGCAGGCGATACCTGGGGTCTGCGCCGACGAAACCATCGAAGATGAAAAGCTCGCGGTTCTGCAAGTAAGCCGTAAGCCGCTTGTAAAGCCGCTCGAATGCGTCGGGGGCAAATGGTTTGTTAGGACCGCCCCATAGTATCTCCTCGTGAGCCGTCCCGGAATCAACGAAAAACCGGTCATTGGGTGAGCGCCCGGTGTATTTTCCCGTCCTTACGCTCAGGGCACCCTTGGTGGTGAGCATTCCTTCTCCGCGCGCGAGGGCGCGCTCCACCAGTGAAGGCACCGAGAGATTGCGGTGGACCTTCCCGGGGTTAATGATGCCGAGCGATTCAAGGTTGTAAGTTTCAGTGTTCATAGTTGCGATCACCTCTTAAATTATGTTCTGCCTTTCCCCTGTTTTAATTCTTGTTTTCTTTTCCCTCAGCCGGGGCTGGGGCAGGGATCGCTGGCCAGAAAGATATTACACCTACTATACCATATGGCTTATCAGGAGTCAATGGCGTTTGACGCGGTTTATCCTGAAGAGCCTCAGTTATGGCGCTCATCTGCAAGTATAATCCCTCAGACACGGTTTCAGGAGGACACGCACCTGTTATGCATATTTATGCATAAATATGCAAACCCCAGAATGCCCTGACACCTCCCGGGCAAGCCGGTCAGTCGCGGGGTCGCAGGGCTACTGGTCACAGGGCTGACCAGGGGATAAAAGAGGATTTCCGCCCGGGGCGTCGAAATAGCTTGAGGTAACGGATGGGGTGATTTATGTGAAGGCGAGACCCGAATGTATTACATGTATCATGGATGATGTTATCGGCGCGGCAAAAACCATCCCCTTGGACGATAGTTCAATGTTTCAACTGATCCGTGAAGCGCTTTCGGCTCTATCCACATCCTATAACGCAGATACGTTTCCCTCATACTATATAACCAAGGTCCATAGGATCCTGAAACACCTGGCCCGGAAATCCATCCTCTTTGAGGAACAGCGGGCGGCAGCAAACGAGGTCGGCATGCGCGTGCGGGAGAGGCTCCGGCAGCGCGCGCAAGGCCTCAGCGGTGCTGAGAGATTTTATCTCCTGGCCAGGTGGGCGATAGCCGGAAACAGCCTTGATTTCAGGACTGTCGGGACGGGCTACGATCTATCACTCGATGCCATCGAAGCGATGCTTGATAGCTACGCCTCGAGGCCGCTCGTGCGCGATGATCTGCAGGGGATACTCGCGGCGGTCAGATCCGCGCGACGAATTCTATATGTCCTCGACAATGTTGGCGAGATCGCCCTGGACTGCCTCCTCATAGAGGAGATTAAAAACCAGGCACCTTGTGCGCCCCACGTGACTGCGGCTGTAAAGAGCGGGGCTATAACGAGCGACGCCATCTATGAAGATGCTTCCCGCGTCGGCCTTCCCGGGGTTGCCGATAGCATCGTAACCTCTGGGTCCGACACGCTCGGCATAAGCTATGACGAGATGTCAGGCGAGCTCAGGGAGGAGCTTGCCGCGGCCGATCTCATCATCTCAAAAGGCCAGGCGAATTTCTACGTCCTCTCGGAGCCAGTTGACATAATCCACGCGCAGATAGCTTGCCTCTTCACCACGAAGTGTTTACATGCTGCAAGGGCCGCGGGCATGGAGGTCCTCGGACCGTCGGCCGTGCTGCTTCGCGCTTGAGCAGTTCGTGCCCGATTCATCCGCTCCTGACCCGGGTCACCTGTGCTTGAGGGTGCTTGAGGCGTTTCAAGCCGCCCGGACCTATCGTGCCTAAATAGCCCTCTCTAAGCAACTCGTATTTGTCTCGTATTTGTATTGATAAATTTTATGCACGCCAAGCACGCCAACTTAATTTAACATACACTAACTCAATTCAACAATAGCTTGGCCCCGGCGGCTAGCAGCACCAGCCCGAGGCCCTTGAGCCATGTGAAGGGAACGCGCTGGAGGCCGAACAGCCCGTAGTGGTCTATTATCAAGGCGGTCATAACCTGGCCAACGATGATCAAAGTCGTTGCCACTGCGACGCCGAGCCTGGGGATGCTTACAACAACGCCGTAGACAATCAGCACCCCGAGCAGGCCGCCGGTGAGCGTATACCAGGGAGCGCCCGGGAGCCGTCCGATATCGCCCTTGCCGAGGCCCAGGACGAACAGGATTATGGCGATGGTGATAAGCCCAACTACGTGGACAACCAGGGTGGCCTCCCAGAGGCCTATGACCTTTCCGAGGCGCGAGTTCAGCGAGCCCTGGACGGCCATGAAGACGCCGGAGAAAACAGCTACAACAAGGGCGACGAGCTTAAATGAAAACGGCATAGACACACCCCGCGGCCCCTCCTGCCCGGGAGAATACTGACGCAAATCCCGCCGGGAGATAGATACTGCCCGGGATAATAGATACTACCTAGAAAATAGACATTACCCCAGCTAAGGCCATTTTCATTCCCTGCTGGTGCCGTCCAAGGCGGCATGGGCGTCTGCTAGGAAATACTCTTGCTCCTGGAGAGGGGCTTTTATCTTCACTCCTATTTTAGCCCCCCGGAGAGTCATACATTCACCTACTTAAATTTTATTCGCTCATTACCTATATGCATCATTATCTACTCAATTATCTACTCACCCAATCCGGTCGAACTCATCCGATCCGGCAGCGAACCCAATAGCCATCCGGCGGCTATTATACCCTCGCCCAGCCAGCTATCTTGTCCCCTGCGTGCCTCCTGCAACCTGCCCGATAATCTCACCAGCCGATATCGTAATGGAGCCCTCGCTGGTTTCGATCACAAGGGAGCCATCAGCGCTCAATGCCCGGGCCACGCCCCTGACCTGCCGGTTGCCGCTGGCCACCGTCACATAGGAACCCAACGTGCAGCAGAGAAGCTCCAGCTCACGCAGGATATCGGCGAAGCCCGAGGCCAGGTAACGGTCGTAAAGCGCCTCGAATTCGCGCAATATGTGGTCAAGCACGTTATCGGGGTCCAGCTCAGGCTGCTGCTCCAACTCAGCCTGCGAATCCGGCTCCGACGCCAATCTCGGCTCGATCTCTGCCAATATCGACGTGGCCCGCCCCTGCAATTCCTCCGGGAATTCGTCCCTCCTGATGCGGATATTCAAACCCATTCCGAGCACAATATACTCAATCCTATCCCCGGCGATCCTGGCCTCCGCCAAAACCCCACAAAGCTTGCGCCCCTCGACGACTACATCATTGGGCCACTTCACCCTCGCATCGATCTCCGCAATTCTCCGCAAGACCCTGGCAACCGCAAGCGCCCCGATGAGCCCCACCTGCCCTGCAGACCCCGCCACGACCCCCGGGCGCAGGATCATCGAAAACCACAGGCCGCCGCCAGGCGAAAACCATACGCGCTTCATGCGACCGCGACCAGCAGTCTGCCGCTCTGCAACCACGCATGTCCCCTCGGGCTCCCCCTCCTCGGCCAGCTTCCGGGCGAAAATATTTGTCGAATCGACCTCGTCAAGTCGAATAATCCTCCGACCAATGCCCCCCCGACCTACAACCTTATGATCTACAACCTTCTGACCCATATCTATTCGAGCCATAGCCATCCTGTCTAAACCCATGCCCAGGCCCATGTCCATGTCCATATCCACGTCACCTAAACCCATGCCCAGGCCCTTTTGTATAGCCTTACGCCCCCTTTTGAACCTAAATCCTCCAAATGCTCTTTAGTGAGCAGATCACGCAGGCTCAGGCCCCGTCCCCCCGTTCCCGGAGTGATGGTGATATTAGTGATATCCGTATATGGATTCAAGTCCGCCAGCGGCACTAAAACAAAGCCCCGCTGCCACATGCGGGGGTGGGGTATTTCTAGATCCTTATCCCTGATGGTCCGATTACCGTAAAGAAGGATATCGATATCGACCGTCCGGGGCCCCCAGCGAACCGGCCTTACCCTCCCGAGTGCGTCCTCCACATGGAGGGCCCGTGCCAGCAGCTGGTGCGGATCGAGGGTCGTCTCAATCTCCACCACGGCATTCAGGAACGGGCCCTGTTCCGTGTAGCCAACCGGGTCGGTTTCATAGAGGGGCGAGACCTTCAAGAGGGTTACTCCCGGCCCCTCGACAAGCAACTGTAAGGCCCGCCTCAGGTTTGCCTCGCGGTCCCCGAGGTTGGAGCCAAGGCCGAGATAAGCTATGATAGGATTAATTTTATTCCAAATCATGGCCTGCCTTCCCGCGGGTGATCTCCACCTCAACGTAATCCAGGACCCCACCGACCGCGGCGTGGGGCTTGCGAACCCTGACCGTTATCTTCCTGAGATCATACGCCGACAGTATTTCCTGGGCAATAGCCTCCGCCATGGCCTCAATCAGGCTAAACTCGCGCTCCTCGACGATATCCTTTACGATCGTATAAACATCCACATAATTGATGCTGAGTTCAAGATCGTCCGCCTGGGCTGCTGCCGAGAGGTCTGTGAACATCTCAACATCCACTTCAAACTTCTGCCCGAGTTCCTTTTCGGCTGCAAAGGCGCCATGATAACCGTACAACACCATGCCTTTAAGAGATAGTTTATCGCTCATCTCTTTCCTCCTCTCTAAGTATGGCATCAGCCATACGAGCAACCCGTGTCATCTCCCGGACATCATGAACCCGCACAATATCAGCTCCCCTGGCGATAGCCAGGGCCACCGTGGCCGCTGTCCCCTCGACCCTCTGATCGACCGGGAGCCCGAGTACGTTGCCGATGAAGGATTTCCGCGACGTGCCAACGAGAATCGGCTGCCCGAGGCCCTTGAATTCGTCGAGCCGGCGCAGGATCTCGAGATTATGCGCTGTGGTCTTCCCGAAACCGATTCCCGGGTCGATAATTATGTTCTCACATTTCACTCCGAACTCGAGCGCCTTTGCGATGCGTTCACGGAAAAAAGCATATATTTCCGATATCACATCATCATAATGAGGATTCGCCTGCATGTATTTGGGCATACCCTGCATGTGCATCAGGACGACCGGGACATCATACTTCGCCACAAGCCTGCCGAGCTCGGGGTCAAATCTCAAGGCACTGATATCATTTATTATATGCGCACCTGCCTCCAGAGCGCGCCTGGCAACCCCGGCCTTGCAGGTGTCAACGGATACTGGCACCGGGACCTCCCTCACAAGCCTCTCGACTACAGGGATGACCCTCGCGATCTCTTCCTCTTCGGGAACGGGGTCGGAGCCGGGACGAGTGGATTCGCCACCCACATCGATAATATCCGCCCCATCTTCCACCAGCTCCCTGGCGCGGGCCACCGCCCGGTCCGCGTCGAGCCACCTCCCACCATCGGAGAAGGAATCCGGCGTGACATTCAGGATCCCCATAATATGGGTCTTCGCCCCAAAACGCAGCGTATACCTACCACCCCTCAATTCGGCTGGTTCGCACCTCGAGCTGCAGGTCGAGGCCTCCAGCGCTTCCTCAATTTCATCCGCGATGGAAGGGAGGCCGAAAGGTTGGCTCCTCAGGGTGTCCAGGACGAGCTGGTACTGGCGCAGCGTGCCCATGAGAAGCACGTCAGTCGTGTGGACATTCAAGCACGCCACATCCCACGACACCGCAGCCTCCCCGCCCTTCGCAAGCATCTCCTGCTTGAGCAGGATGGCAGCCTTCAGGGGAACCCCCGTGAGCTTCACTATCCGGTGAACACCCTTCGGGGCCATAATACCAACGCCATCAGGCGAAACCCCCATCTTCCTCATCTCGCCCGCCAGGGAGCGCTGGTCATCAAGCCTGAGGATTCGTGCGATGACCCTTCCCTTATCGTTCACCTTATTGCTATTGTCTACGCCGGTTATTCCACTAATCTCTCTCATGCTACGGACCTTTTCCATAACGACGCATAAAAAAGGAATTGCCGTGCCTGGCAATTCCATTATATTCGAACCATACCCCGACTGCAAGCCAAAAGTCGAAGGGAATCGCGGGCATACGCCACGCAGATACGCTAAGTCAGTCCACGCAAGTGCGCTGAGTCAGTGAGCATAGGCTCTGCCATTGCGCCGCATGGCTATACCTGCGGCCTTCGCTATCGCAAGCGCTATCAGGCCGTCAGCGATGTGGTGCAGGGCAGTGCCCAGGCCCACGACGATCCCGGCCTTTGCAAGGGTAAACCCGAACAGCAGAACGATGAGCGCCTCCGCTGTAGCATGTACCGGCAGGGTGAGCAAGAGGGCTTGCCAGAAAGACATGCCTCGCCTTATCGCAACCGCCCCGACGAGGCCAAATACCGCATGCATGGCTGCCCGGGCCGCGATCACGGGGCCGAGCTTAACTAGGAATCCGAAAGCCGAACCCAGCCCGACCATCACTGCAACCCAGGGACCGAAGAGCATCGAAATCATGACTGGTACATGCGAAGTAAGGGTGGCCGAGAAAGGCGGGATGACGATGCCCAACACACCCCCGAATGTGAGAGGAATCAAGAGAGATAGTGCAGTCAAGATCGCGCCCCACACGAGTTCCCTGGTCCTCATACTCCCCTATACCTTCCTTCCTGTTATCACCATTAATGTTCATCATTCCAGCTCCAGTTCAACCCCTTATTCAACCCCTTAGGAGTAGTATATGACCGAATGTAATGTCTTGTCAAGTGTCTTGACTGCTTATATATCCCACAATCGGGCCTCGAGAACGCGATCCCTCACTGAACCCCTGTGACCCTCAAGGCCTTCAAGCCCCAGATAACGGGACGCAACATCCAGGAGGGCGTCAAGCGGCACGAGCCCGATTATCTCGCTCCCGATTACAGGAATGCCGTAGCGCTCCGCCTCGGCCTTGACGAGGTTGAAAACCTCATGTATTGAAGTCTCGCGGAAGTTCAGCAGGTTCATGGTGACCTGGGCGACCTGGCGGTCGTGGAGCATGATACCCAGGGCCCTCACATGCCTGAGCCCACCATCTTTCTCCCTGATCCTCTTCGCTATCTTTTTCGCAATAGACACGTCACTCGTGCCGAGATTTACATTGTAGGCGATGAGGAAATCACGCGCCCCTACAGCCGTAGCCCCCGCCGTCGGGTGAAGCCTCGGCGGGCCAAAGTCCGGCCACCGCTCAGGACTGGCGATGGACTCCTTGAGGCCCTCGTACTGGCCTCTCCGGATGTTCGCGAGGTTCCGCCGCTCCGGCCGGACCGCGGCCTCCCCATAAAGATATACAGGTATGCCGAGCTCACCCGCGATCCTCTGCCCGAGCCTCCGCGCCATTTCAACGCATGCCTGCATAGTTGTCCCCCGGAGGGGCACGAGCGGCACCACATCAGCGGCGCCTATCCGCGGGTGCTCGCCTGTGTGATCCTCCATGTTTATAAGGCGCGCCGCAGCAGCAACGGCGCGAAACGCTGCCTCGCAAACGGCGCCGGCACCCCCGGCAAAAGTGAGAACGGAACGGTTATGATCGGCATCCATGGAGCAATCAAGCAACTTCACGCCATCCACCGAATCTACGGCGGCGACTATCTGCTCCACGATAGCCCTTCGCCGCCCCTCGCTAAAATTCGGAACGCACTCCACCAGGCCGCCCGGTATACCGTCCGGCATGTCGCCCGCCGGCCCCATTAATGATCCCATCCTCCATCCCCGCTATCTTCGTATTTGTAGATATCAATATCTTTATAGATATCAATATCTTCGTGAACTTGAAGAAATCTATTCTGAGTGCCCCAGGTTCAGGTTTTCTCGAAGAGGTAACCCTTCGCCCCAAGGGCGCGCTCGATGTTATCGAGGGCCGCTTCGCTTGCTGCCTGGATCGTGTGAAGGTGAATACCCTCGGTTAGCACTGAAAGGGGCTTCGCCTCCTTTTCGGAAAGCGTGCGTACAAACCCCTCCACATCGTCTGCCGATTCTATCATGAGCATGCCGCGTAGCTCACCGTAGAGGGGATGCTCCACGACCACGTCGACTACCCTCCCGCCGAGCCCGACAATGGTGAGGAGCTCATCTCTGAGCTCCTCTACTCCACTATGCCTGCACGCCATAACGCGAGTAGGAATGCGACCGGCCGCGGCCTCAGCCAGTATATACCCCCGCGGAGTCGCGACCAGGTCCACGCCTTCCGCCCTCAGGATGGCAATATCCTGCACTATGACCTGCCTGCTCACTGAGAGCATCCCAGCGAGCTCGCTGCCGGTGACCGGCGCCCTGCGCTTTCTCAGTACCTCTAGCAGCTCCTTACGCCGCCTCTCCCCTGTTAGTGGGACCATCGAGAGACCACCCCATGTTAAATGGTCAAGCGGTACCTGGATTCTGAGCAAGGAGCGAAGGCCTCCGCTCGCCCTTGCCCGTTGCCCCGGTGGCTTGCTGGCCGGGGTGCTGCGCATCCTTCGCCGTCTCGACTTCCGATGCGGCCGCGCGCCCAGCCTCCTTTGAGCTGGCCGCCACGCCCTTGGCATCACCGGCAAGGGCAGCCATCTCATTTAACAACGCCTCGAGCTCCTCTCCTTCTATCGTTTCCTTCTCTTTCAAGACCCTGGCGATATGCTCAAGCTTATCTCTATTCGCCGTGAGAATACTCTTCGCAGTCTCGTAGCACCTGGTTACAATGGAATGGATCTCCTCGTCGATCTCGGCTGCGACCTCCTCGCTATAATTCCTTTCCCTTGCGATATCGCGGCCGAGGAAGATGGTATCTTCGTGCCTCCCGCCGAGCGTAAGAGGGCCAAGCCTCTCGCTCATCCCGTATTCGGTGATCATCTTGCGGACCAGCTTTGTTGCCTTCTCGAGGTCGTTCTGGGCCCCTGTGCTTATCTCGCCCAGGACTATCTCCTCGGCAACCCGGCCCGCCATAAGCACGGTAACCTCGTCAAGCAGCTCCGAACGCGTCAGGAAGTAGCGGTCCTCCTCGGGCAACATCAATGTATAGCCGCCGGCCCGCCCCCTGGGGATTATGGATACCTTGTGGACAGGGTTTGCATGGGGCATGAGCTTGCCTACAAGGGCATGGCCGCTTTCGTGATAGGCCACTATATTCCTTTCCCGCTCGCTCATCACCCTGCTCTTCCGCTCAGGGCCGGCTATCACCCGGTCGATGGCCTCCTCGCACTCGATCATCATTACCTTCTTCTTGCCGCGACGCGCAGCAAGGAGCGCTGCCTCGTTTAGCAGGTTCTCGAGATCCGCCCCTGTGAAGCCCGGCGTCCTGCGCGCTAGCACCTTGAGGTCAACATCGGGACCGAGGGGCTTCCCCCTGGCATGCACCCTCAAAATGGCCTCACGCCCCACCAGGTCCGGCATATCTACCACAATCTGCCGGTCGAAACGTCCCGGCCTGAGAAGCGCGGGATCCAGCACATCCGGGCGGTTAGTGGCGGCCAGGATGATTATGCCCGTATTGGGCTCGAAACCATCCATCTCTACGAGCAGCTGGTTTAGCGTCTGCTCCCTTTCGTCATGACCACCGCCGAGGCCGGCACCGCGCTGCCTGCCGACAGCATCGATTTCGTCTATGAAGACGATACAGGGGGCGTTCTTCTTGGCCTGGTCGAAGAGATCCCTGACGCGCGCGGCGCCTACGCCTACGAACATCTCGACAAAATCAGAGCCGCTGATGATAAAGAAAGGCACACCGGCCTCTCCGGCTACCGCCCTTCCCAGCAGCGTCTTGCCCGTGCCAGGCGGACCCACCAGCAATATGCCTTTAGGGATCTTCGCCCCGACCTCCGCGAACTTCTTCGGGTGTTTCAGGAACTCAACTACCTCCGCGAGCTCTTCTTTGGCCTCATCCACGCCCGCTACGTCGGCGAAGGTCGTCTTGCCCTTATCCTCGACGTGAAGCCTCGCCTTGCTCTTCCCGAAGGACATGGCACGGCTTCCCCCGCCCTGCATCTGGTTAAGCACAAAGAGCCAGAGCCCCACGAGGAAGAGGGTAAATATCAACTGTGGCAGGATGGACATCCACCAGGGCGGCGTCGGCGCAGGCTCGGCTGTAACCTGAATCTGGCGCGCCACCCCGGGTTGTTCCTTGAGCTTATCAGTTATCAGGGTTATATCCGGCGCATACGTTTGAAAGCTCGTGCCATCCTTAAGCGTCCCGGTCACGATGTGCTCGCCGATTATATGAATCTCCTTTACCCTGCCGGCCTCCCAGTATTCCATGAATTGGCTCAGGCTCATCTTCTCAGGCTCATGCCTGGGCCCGTAGAAATTACTCGCTATAGAAACAGTAATGAGGCCCAGTAAAAGCCAGAGCCCTAGCGTCTTCAAAGCTCTATTCAAAAAGAATTCCTCCTTTAGATCCCACACTAGAGACCCTACATCAGGCTCCAAGTTAGGTCCCGAGTAGGCAAGCGATCTTGCGCAAGCAAGATATTCTAAGCAAATAGCCCCACCTGTGCTATTATATACAATCCTCCAGCGTACGTAATTATAGCATACCACCCTGGTGAATACAACCAAGCTGAAGCCAGATAAAGCCAGACAGACAGATGCCAGACGGAAGCCAGGAAGCCAGGCTGGCGCCTGCCCCAGGGCTCGCTCGTCTGGCCTTAATAGCTGCATTCCATGCCTTTATGCCTTTGCCGCCTCGTCGCTATATCGCGCCACCAGGTGAAGAACCTTCCTAGTGGCCCCAGTAACCTTAAAACGCTCGCCAATTCGGTAACCGATAACCCAGATTATCTCATCACCCGCCACAATAAGGGGGATGCGATCCCGGCGCCCCCTCGGGATCTTGAGGTCTATGAAAAACTCCTTCAACTTCTTGGTCCCATCCATGCCCAGCGGCCTGAACCTGTCGCCGTGGCGGCGGGTCCTTACGACCAGGGGACCGGGAATCGCGTCGGAATCGAGGAATTCCTCGAGACAGACTCGATAACCTCTGGCGCGCTTCCTCCCCTCCCGCGGCAGGGGCATTTCCCCGATATCCAGCACCCTCGCCTCGATCTCGCAGCTTAGCTCGGGGATACGGGTGACCCCGGGGATCACAAGGACGCGCTCGGGCACAACAGGGCGTTCCGGCAGGGGCGCGGCCCCCCTGGTCTCAATACGGAGCCTCAGCTTACCGTATTCATATTCAGCCATGATGCCACCAGGCATGTCGAGGCTCGCCCCGGAAACGCCCCGTCTCGCCATGGCAAGGACCGAATGAATGTGCTCGGACTCTATATCCTTCACCTCGCCGCCCCTGAGCCTAGCTACGGCCTGACGGATGATCCTTCCCTGAATGGCCCCGTGCTGCCGAAACAACGCACCACAATCCAGGATCACACTATCCTCCGTCCAATCAAAGAGCGCATCCTGGAAGGCCGCGGCGGCCATTCCCTCGATATAATCCGAGTCCAGGCGCAGGATATCGGCCGTCCTTAGGAGGGCCTCGCGAATGCGGCTGTTATATTCTCGCTCCAGCAGTGGTATCAGCTCAAGCCTTATCTTGTTCCGGAGATACTTGGGTTTCACATTTGAGGCATCGAGCCTGGTGGCAAGGTTATTCGCCTCACAATATGCCGCGATCTCCGAGCGACTGGCCCTGATGAGCGGCCTGATGTAGGTTATATCGCCCTCGGCCCTGACGGGCGGTATAGCCGTCAGGCCCGTAAGCCCCGAACCTCTGAAGAGCCGCATCAGGATGGTTTCAACCTGGTCATCCGCATTATGACCAAGCGCAACCTTATTCGCCCCTACATCCCGGGCGACACGCCTGTAGAAGTCATAGCGGACCTCTCGCGCGCCCTCCTGGGGTGAGCGTCCCGTCCTCCTGAGATAGGCCGGAACGTCATATGACTCGACAATGCAGGGAAGCCCCAGGCTATCGGCGAATTCCTTGACGAACCTGGCATCCTCCTCCGCCTCATTCCCCCTGAACATGTGGTTCAGGTGGGCGACATGCAGAATCAGCCTGTACTCTCCGGCAAAGCTATATAGAATATGCAGGAGAGCCACAGAGTCGGGCCCTCCCGATAGGCCAACGACGACGCGATCGTTCTGTTCGAGCATCCGGTAGTCTTCTATAACCACTCTGATCGTATCAACATCAATCATAATCAATCATAAACCCGTCCCCGGGGTCCCGGTGCCGGAACCCCGGCGCTGACCCTTTCTCCCATCCTCTCTCTAACATCCTCGTATTATCATAACAGACAGGACCCCCTATCCGCAACTCAATTGTTCGATTAATTATGCAATATTATTAGATCGCGCCCGCTTTCAGCCGTGCACCCGTTTTAGAGCTTGCAGCATGAGGCATAGAACTCCTGCCACGCCCTTGCCTGTCCACCCTGGCGACAATAACCGTCATGTCATCAAACAACCTGCCGCCAGTATTCTCCCTCGCCTTCTCCACGATTACTCGCGCGATATAATGAGGATCGTCACTATCGATCCGCTTGAGCATCCGGACAAACCATTCATCCTTCCCCCCTGGATCCACCCTGGAATCAATAACCCCGTCGCTTACCATTATGAGAATATCCCCATCAACAAGGCGTTTCCGAGATCCCTCGACATCTATGGCGCTGAAGATGCCCGCAGGCAGGGACGATGACCGCACTGTTATGATCTCCTCGCCGCGCTTCACAAAGCTTGGCGAGGATCCTATCTTTATAAATTCCGTATCCCCCGTAAAGAGATCGAGAACAGCAAGGTCGACGGTGGCGAATGTCTCGCCGGGGGACCGCAAGAGCAGGATAGAATTTACAGTCTTGACTGAAAACTCATGATCAAAACCGGCCTCAATCAGGCGTTCTAACATAGAGACCGCCGTGGTGCTTTCGGCAGCCGCCTGAGGTCCGACACCCATCCCATCGCTTAAAACGATAGCAAACCTGCCGTCGCTGAGCTCCCTCGTGGAGTATGCATCCCCTGAAACGCCGCCATGATCCCTTGCCACCCTGGTCACAGCGACGGTAACACGGAGGTTTCTGGCCGGTGTCAGGTGAAATTCACACACAGGCCGGCCCTTTCTGGCGTCACAGTTGGCCCCCCATACGATAAGCGGCTGTCCGACCATCGCCGATACAATAGGAGCCATCGCCCTCCTGCATTCTTCCGCACTACCGCACGCATGCTTGGATATAATGATATCCAGATATTTCCTCTCCTTCGACCGTATCACGCTCACCTCATCCGCCGGCAAGCCCACTTCCGCAAGGCGCCTTGCAATCAAATCCTCCATGCCTACATCGAATTCGATACTGGCGGCGAGCTCCGCTGCAAGGCCTCGCATCATATCGGAGATTCCCCTCAATTGCCCCGATACCATCAGCCTGCTTTCGGCGAGCTTCCTCATCCAGTGGCGGTCCACCGAGTAGTTTTGCAGGAGTTTGTTGACCGTCTCCACAAGCCGACTCGTCTGAATGCACCATTTCCCAATCCGGCCGGAAAGGTCATCGATGCCTACATCCCCCTTCAATTCAGCGAGCGCTACCAGGTCCAGGAGATCCCTGTAAGTCTTGTAGAAATTCTTGGCCCAGCAGTTATAGTAAGAAATGCAGTTACTACAGCAAAGAGACATTATCATATGGATGAGCGTGATGGCCTCGGCCCTGTCCCTGGCGGGGTTCGCCTGTGGCATGTGATCGAGATTTGAAGCCAGCTCCTCAAATATTCTCGAAAAATCTCCCAGCTTCTTCGATATCTGCTTCTGGAGCCTCCTGGCGCAGGCCACATCGCGGTTCCGTACCGGCCGCGCTACCGGCACCATATTCTTTATGGAGGGAAGCGCCCCTCCTGGCATGATCAGGAAGAGGAGCGAGGCCAGGAAATTCTCCGCTATAAAGACCGGAACGGCAGGCCCGCTTATTACCTGAAAAGCGAGCATCGCCCCTCCAAGTGCAAATCCCGCCGCAACCCCGGCCTTCCCATAATCCCGGCACAGCCCGGCGATGAGACCCCCGAATGCATAGGCGCCAGCGAGAGGAAGCATCCTCCCCTGCGACATGGACATGGCACATACAAGACCTATCATTGCGCCACCTGCCGCACCGGGTCCTGCCCCGCCCAGGAGCGCGAGCCCGGCCACGCAGGCCCCACCTATGATATTACCAACAGAGAATCTCCCTACCTGGATGCCGGCAAGACCAGCCACCAGGCCTGCAAGAAGCAACACCAGGGCTTCCGGCCTCCCAGCCGCATGCCTGTCGACATAGACGCTGCGGCCCTGAAATAGGCCAGAGGCGATGATGCCAGCAAGGCCAGCCTCGAAGGCCACCAGGATCATGCCTTTCTCCCCAGGTCTCAGGCCAGCACGGGCGATAAGCCCGGCTGCGATAGTCGCCCCACCGACAGCGGCGCCCACGCTCCACCGGGACGTTACAGCCCTGGTATAAAGCCAATGCGATATAAGATAGACGAGGACCAGGATAACGAGGTAACCGAGCGCACCTGGATCGAACCATCTGAAAGTGGGCTTCCGGCTCAGGACTCCGATCATCACGCCGAAGAGCGACCAGATCGCAAGAGCCCCCTGCGCCGCACCAACAGCCCCGACGTATGCGATCCCAAACGGCGATATGGAGTTAAATAAGAAAGCCCTACCCAGGATAGCCCCTATGAGAATGATTGCAAGCCTGTTGCGGCTCACCCGATACACTCCCCCCTGCCTCCATCCTTTCCCTGGTATTATAGCATAGAGGCATGGAAGGAACTTGTTGCTTTTTGTAGGGCCGGCCTGGGAATCAGCTGACAGGTGACCAGAAAAAACGCGAAAAGATACCATGGATCAGAACGCAGTATCATTCATACCGCAGCGCCTCAACTGGCCTGAGGCTTGCCGCCCGCCAGGCAGGATACGTCCCGAAAACTAGCCCGACCAGCGATGAGGAGAGCAGCGCAACAATGATGGAAGAGGCGGATATGAGAGCCGGCCACCCCCCAATAGCTGCCACGGCGTGCGCTATGGCGCTCCCCAGGATCACACCGGCCAGGCCACCAGCAATGCACATTGCCGCCGCCTCAATGATAAACTGACGAAGTATGTCGCGCCTCTTTGCCCCGACCGCTTTGCGTATACCTATCTCACGAGTCCTTTCGCTTACCGTGGCAAGCATTATGTTCATAACCCCGACCCCTCCTACCAGGAGGGAGATGCCCCCAATCCCGCCCAAGATCGCTGTAAATATAGAGAATGTGGCCCGGGCGGCCCTGACCATAGCCTCGATATTCTGGACCCGGTACTTGAATGATGCCCCGTAACGGCGCCTCAGGAGCGCTTCCACCTCCCTGCATGCCTGGCCCACGGTATCCGGCCGGGTGGACTGGGCAAGGATCGTAGAGACAGCACTGGATCCAGTCATCCGCTCCGCCAGAGAAACAGGCAGGTAGATGACCATACCGCCAGCGCTATCACTGGCGAGACCAACACCCCTGTTGACCTCGGCTATAATACCGATTACAATAAACCCCTGCCCATTCAGCCTGATTTTCCGTCCCAGGGGATTCCGGCCAGGAAAGAGCCTTTCCACGAGACCCGCATCGAGGACTACAACCGGGCGCCGTCTAGCGATGTCGAGCTCGCTCAAAAATCGCCCGGCCTTCAAACGGTTACCACCTATCCTGGCGGCGTCGTGCGTTGTATATATCGTGGCAACCTCCTCGTGCCTGCCCCCGCATCTTACCAGGCCCTTGCTCACGATCTCCGGCGTCACGCTGCTCACGAGCGAGCACAAGTCCTCGATTGCACGCGCGTCATCAAGCGTCAGGGGTTTGAAATCACCCCGCTTGACGTCCTCATCAAGGGGATCCGGCTTGACCAGGATCAGGTTGGCCCCGAGGTTGCCCCACTCCCCTGAGACCTCATGGCGCGCACCCTCGCCAATGGATATCATCGCGAGCACCGCGGCAACGCCGATGATAACGCCCAGGAGCGTGAGACCGGATCGCATTCTGTTGGCTTTGATGCTCGATAGGGCGAGGTTTAAGCAGTCCATAAATCCCATGCACATAGCACCTCGAGATTGCTTAATGGATGATGAGATAGGATGAGGATGCAATTAATGAAATATAGAGTAGAGGTCATTCTATTTTAAACTCTATGAAGCTCCCGGCCCCTTCCCGCCTGATTGAAACAGCATCCCCGTCGTTCAAGGTTTCCAGGGCCTCATACGGCCCAACGATCACCTCGTCGCCAGCCTCCAGTCCCCCGGCAACTTCGACATCTGAAATAGTCTCGAGCCCGCATATCACCGGGACCTCCTTAACCCTGCCGCCAGCCGCAACAAGGACAACCTTTCGCCCATTTCGTATGGTGATCGCCTGAGCCGGCACCACCAGCACCCTGGGCCTGCGCGCCGTGATCACCTCGACGTCCGCGGACATCCCCGGCCTGAGCACCCCATTAGTCGCACGCGTACCAGTCGCCCCCATGTCAACCCTTATGTTAAACCTGGATATCCCCGGTTCGGGGACAGCCCCGGGTGCTATATGTGCGACCGTGCCGTAAAACTCCCGCCCCGGACATGCATCGAAAGAAATCTTCGCCCTCTGCCCGATCTCTATGCGGGCGATATCCACCTCATCGACCCCCGCCTCGACGAAAAGGCGACCGGGGTCTATAACCTCCGCCACAAGCATCCCAGCGCCGACGGGCTCCCCCGACGATGCCTTCAGCGATGCCAGGATTCCCCCCGTATGCGTCCTGATCCTGGTAGCATGCATCTGTTTCCCAAGGAACTCCAAATTGGCCCTGAGATGGGAAACTCGCTCCATGGCGGCCCGCTTCGCCGTCTCGCGAGATCGGGCCTGCGCCACAGCAAGCGCGAGACCGGCCTCAGCCCCCCTGAGCTGGGCAAAGGCTGCATCGACATCAGTTTTCCTGGGGCCATAAGCTACGGCCCCATATTCCTTCTTTGCCATCTCATATTGGGACCGACGGGTCTTGAGTTGCACCATTGCCTCATCCATGGTCTTTCGTGGAATTGCGCCCGCCACATACAGCTCCTTCATCAAGCCCGCCTCCCTCTCCGCTTCTTTCCAGGCCATCTCTGCCTGGCCGAGCGCATTCTCCGCCCGGTCCACTTCCACGCCCGCGGGGCCCTGGCGGGCCTCCTCAAATCTGGCGCGCGCAAGGTCGAGCCTGGCCTGCGCCTGGATGACCTCGAGGTCCTGCCCCGGTCCGGCCGACATATCCCCCAGCCGGGCCAGGTCCGCCTCCGCCGATGCGAGCTCTGCCATGACCCGGGCGTATTCGAGGGCGAGCCCGGCCTGGTCGAGCTCGAGAATCACCTGACCGGGAAGCACTACCTCGCCTTCTTTTACATTGACCCGGACCACTCTCCCACTTAGCTCGGAGCGGATCTCGTCCCTGGCCGCTGACCTGACGATGCCGCTCGCCGTCACCGTCGCAACCAGTTCCCGCCTGGTTACCTTATGGGTCTCAACAGGGATAACCTCAGCCCTAGAGCCATGCCCCCTGAATGCCAGGACCAACACCGCGCTCATAACTAGGAGTCCGCTCAAGATAAGAACCGCTTTCCTACCCTGCAAGCTTCCTCACCCCCACAGCAGGATGCGCCCAATGGTATGCGGCTTGTCCCCATCCCGTACAGATATCATCTCGCACAGATATAATGTATCACCTCGCGGACGAACTCAACAATCGCCCATTCGGGTGATATTCAGGGTGATTTTAGGGACGTCGCGCCGCCCAGCCAACGTATAAACGCAAGCTGGCCGGCGCGCCGCGCCCCAGGTCTCACGCCTCCGGTATCGTGATGGCATCCCCCACCTCAATCCGCTCCGGATCCCTGATACTATTCGCCCGCATAATCGCCTCGACCGAGACCCCGTAAGTCTGCGCGATCACCCAGAGGCTCTCCCCGGGCTTCACAATGTGCACCCTCCCAGCGACCGGCGGCACCAGCGCCACGCCTGGCTGGGCCACCACAGCCTCCCGCTCCGTGACTATAATGGGAATCGTCCTGATCTCCGTTACGAGAGCCCACGTCTTCAGGACGACCCGCACATCGAAGGCCCTGGGGCCTATGGGCTCTGCAGAGGCTTTGAGAACATCAACATCCGCCACCGCGAACATCCCGGGCATAGCCCCTGGAATATGCACAAACGTCAAGAACGATATCGTGTCCTGAGCCGCGAAGACCGGCTGGTCGGGGAGAGCCCCCACATACAGGATGGTAATGCTCAACAGGCCATCTACTATGACCTTATCCTGAATGACCTTGACCTCTTTGACCTTGGCCCTGGCCGTAACCGCGATGACCCTCGATATACTGGGATTGCCAGGGGGCACGCCCACAGTGGCCTTGACCACGGATGTCTGTTCGGCCTGCCCCACGATCTCCTCGGCGAGAAACTCCCTTGTGACCAGCGGCGGCGGGGCAGGAATCTCCAGCCTGGATATGAACTCTATCTCCTTCCGGAGGGTCACGATCACCTTTATTTTGACAATCGCTCGAACCCTTATCTTGCGGGAGTCGATGACCTCCGCCCTGATGTCCTCCACATGGGATATTGCAAATGCAAACATGCCTGGATCGACGCCGGGCAGGCTTACGAACCCGCTGAAATCGATGGAGCCCTCCACAGCAAAGACCGGCTGCTGCGGCAGGGCAGCGACGTAAAGCACCTGGACATCAACGCGGCCATCCACAATGACCTTCCCGTAGATCACATCCGCCTCTACAACCCTGGAAACCCCGTCAACGTGGACAACGCTTGCAGCAGGTGGGCTTCCCGCCGGTATGGTTATTGTACCGGTAGCTACGGTCTCCGCCTCCCCCTGCATCACGGCCTCCTCCAGGGTGATCTTCCTGCGCTCAACCGGCGGGGCGGGAATGGGGATCACCTTGACGGGGAGATCGACCACAACTTCGACGATCTCCTCCCTGATCACGCGCACCTTGAACTCCAGTATTACATTCGCCTCAACCGTTCTCGGGTCAATAACGGTATATCTGCCAAACTGGGCCGTGACGAAGACCTCAGCTATCATCCCGGGATATATCCCCGGGATATTGACAAAATGGGTGAAGGGGACCCTGGCTTCGAAGAAGTGAACGGGCTGTGAAGGTAGAGCTGCGACGTACATGATATTGAGAGTCAGCATGCCCTCGATTATGACTGTGCCGGGTATTATCGTAACCCTGGTGATCACAGGTTCCTCCCGGGCGCTCAGGACAGAGGCCACATCGGGCTTACCCGCCGGCACGGTAAGCGTCTCGCGAACGACCATGCTGGATGATACTTCGGCAACAACAAACTCCGTCTTCACCCTTTTCCTCCTGAAATCCAGGCTCAAATCTGAAACGCTTTCGGTCATTATTCTCCCCCCTCGAACAAATGGGCGACGGCCAGCGTATCAAGCATGGCCTGTCGCCCCTCTAGTTTGCGCAGCGGCTATTTGCGCAGCGGCTCTCCGTTCCCGATCTGTCGATCCGGTCGACCTGTCGACCCGTCGGCAATAGGCAACCAGCACTGGCTAGGCTGGATCCCAATCACGCCAGTCCGGCGGTGTGGTGACGTTCGTTACAACGTTTATCTGCACCATCTTGGTTACCTTCACGAGGACCTCGAGAATCACATCGATCAGAAGCTGCGTTGTGCCCCCATATGGTAGCTCGGGCATGGGGACCATCTGGACATTGGAGAATTCAACCTGCGGCCGCACCTGGACCTCCATGCCGACCAGCGCGCCCGGCACATCGATGAAGTCGGTGAACTCTATAACGCTCTGAACTTCATGCACGGGCTGGTCTGGAAGCGCGGCGACATAGACGATCTGAACCGTAACCCTGCCCTGGATCACGACCTTGCCGTCAAGAATCTCAGCGCTTGTGATCTCAACCTTCGTATTAAATATGCCGAGAAGCTTCCCCACAGGTGGCTTCACCGCGGGCACAGTCACCTGGCGCCTTATATTTATCTGTTTCGTGACCTCATTTACAACCTCACTCATTTTGACCAGGTGAGTTTCGAGTTTAATCGGCACCTTGTCGGACCGGACGTCGGTTACGACCCTCATCTGGGTTATCTCCGTGACCCTCGCTGTGATCTTGAGTATGACCTCCTGGAGAACAGTGGTGCCCGTCACCAACCGCGCCTGGGCGAATTCCACCGACGGCGTAACCTCGACCATCATGCCTGGGCGAGCCCCGGGGATATCCACATATGTAAAGAAGCTCGTCGTGAGGTGGGCATGATGCACCGGCTGGTCCCCTGTGGGCGTCTCCGCGACGTATATGATCTGGGTGGTCAACGTCCCCTGGACCACCACCTTATCTGGAATGACCCGGACCTCGGTGAAAGTTACCTCCCACCCTACTATATTGAGAATCTTCTGGGCCGGCGGCTTCTCAGGAGGGATCGTCAGGGTATCCCTCAGATTGACCTGGGCCACGTTCTCCCCGAGCACCTCTTCGACCTTTACAAGCTCCTTCTTGACCCTCGCCGGTATGCTCTTGAACTGGACATCGGTTACAACGTCGAGCTCCACCAGTTGGGTCACCTTGACGAAGAACTCGATTATAACCTCTATTTCAACAGTATCAGGGGAGCGCATGATTACATTGGAATAATCCACCCTGGATCGTATAAATACATTCATCCCGGGAGCGGCGCCTGGCACATCCACATACTGGAGGAAGGTCAGTGTGTGATGCATATGATGGACGGGCTGTTCCGGCATGGCTGCGACATACAGGGTCTGGGTCGTCACGGTCCCCTGAATGATGACCTTATTAGGAATGGCTGTCCCGGTGGCCGAGACGGTCACATTTACAACTCCGAGGACCTTTTCGATATTGGGCTTCCCTTCGGGAACGCCCTGGACGCCCCTCACGACGGCCCTCGCGGCCTTCTCGTTGACCACCTCAAATACTTTCAGCCGTTCCTTCTTGAGAACCATTTCACCTTTCCCTCCTTTTCCTGCACGCTTTGGGGCCCCAACCTCATATCACGAATTCATATACAGGAAGACCACGGGATGCCCGTCCTGCCCGTGATCTCCTGCACGGCTCCAGGTGAACCCGCAGCTCCCGCTGGTCTTCCTGGTGGGCCCTTTCTATCCCTTGGGCGGCGGGCAAACCGGAATCTGGAGAACCTGCCCGACCTGGATCATATTAGGATCGGCTATGTTGTTGGCTTTAACGATTGCCTCTACCGTCGTGTTATACTTGCGAGCTAGAGCCCACAGCGTATCGCCTTTTTGCACAGTTACAAAGGTCATGGTCGGCGTCGGGCATGGCACCTCAGGCGGTGTCACAACGACCACATCGATCACGACATTGAGTTGCAGCGGCTCCGTAACCTTGACAGCGATCACCACGAGGACCCTGACCTGGAAGGTCCTATCGTCAACTATTTCAAATTCGACGTGCTCCACATCGGCGCGGACATCAGCCACCATCTCGGGCTCGGCGCCCTTGATCTCAACGACCTGCGTGAACTTGAGGCTGTGCTCCATGTGGTGGACCGGCTGGTCTCCCTCCATGGTTTGAGCCACATAGAGAGTCTGGAGATCCAGGGTTCCATCCACTATCACCTTGTCCTTCAATATCTTGGTTTCTTCTACATTGACCGTTGAATCAACCCGCAGGATCCTCTCGAGGTTCGGCTTCTCCCGCGGGACCTTCAACGTCTCCTTGACTATTATCTGGGTTACATCCTCACCGATTACATCCTGGACCTTCAGGAGCCTCTTGGCGACATCCAGGACGACGGTGGCGGAAGTCACCTCTGTAACAATCTCCAGCTGCTTTGTTATAGTGACCTTGGCGACGAATTTGAGCACGGCGTCGATGCTCACGGTCCTGGCGTCGACGAGATCCGAGTCAACCGCCTCCTCTTCGAAGGTGACCTGGACGTGCATGCCCGGGGCAGCTCCCTTGACCTCGACAACGTGGGTAAACCTTATCTGAGCCTCCATGAAGTGGACCGGCAGCCTGGTCAGGTAGGGGTCGTGGACGTCTGCCGCGTACATGATGTCGACATCAATCATGCCCTCGATGACAACCTGGTCATCCATGATCTGCACGTCGGTAAGCCGCGCCTTGGCCTGGACGCTGATGATAGACTGGATATCAGGCTTCTCCTCAGGCACCGTGACCCTGTCGGTTATAACCGCCTGGGAAACCTGCTCCCCAACGACCTCCTCCACCTTGAGCAATTCCTTGGAAACCTTAATGCCCTCGGGCCCCGCTACATCGGTAACCACCTCGAGTTGCTCGGTCCGGGTGACCTTGGCAAACCCATGGAGGACGATCTGGACCTCAACAGTCTGGGAGTTGAGAAGGTCGAATCCGACCTGCTGGGCCTTTACTGAGATCTGGACCGTCATGCCCGGCTGTGTGCCTGGGATCTCTACAACTACATCATACGCAATATCCTCTTCCAGGAGTTGCACAGGTTGAGTGCCGGCCGCCGTCCTGCCGACGTAGAGGACCTTCACACCGAGGGTGCCTTCGATGAGGACCTTATCCTTTATAATCTCAAAGCTTGATGTCTTGACTTCTACATCCACGCTTACAACTTTCTCAGCAGTAGGTCCGCCAGCCGGTATGGCGATCTTCTCCCGCATGGCCTTTCGAACACTGGCCTCGCCGACGACCTGTTCGACCTTGAGCAGCTCCTGCTTCAGCTCCACACCCACAGCCATCTTTTTTCCCCCTTTCCTCTCCAACTACGAAACGGACAGCCGCTTTTCATTTATACTATATGCGCGGTCCCCAAAAACGTGCATAAATTTCTCATACGAGCATAGATAGACCCGGATCAACCAAACTCCCGCGACCTATCGTGCTATTCGCCGCCATGATAATGAATTCAAGCTGGCTCTCCTCTCCTATCTGGCAACCGCTTTCCACAACACACCGGCGCACTCTGGAACGCCTGCCGATAAAGCTGTGGGAGTGAATCACAGACTCTACGACAACTGCGTTTTCCCCGACGCATACCTCATCGCCGACAACAACCCAGGGCCCTACCTCGGCCCCCGGCCGGATGGTCACCCTGTCGCCGAGGATGACCGGGCCGACAAGCCGCGCCGATCTATGTATCCTCGCGTCCCTTCCCATGCGGACGCCCCGCGAGAATTTCCGCCCTGGCAGCATAAGATCAAGTCTAGCATTCAAGATATCGAAATGGCACTGGAAATACCGCTGGAGCGTCCCGATATCAAGCCAGTAGCCGTCGGCAACATACCCGTAGATATCCCCTCCCTCCCTGACGATCTGGGGGAATATATGGCGCTCGAGCGATACTTCCCGGCCCCTTTCTATGCGCCCTAGAATCTCTGGCTCAAAAACGCAAACGCCCGCGTTGATTGTATTCGTCGTCACCTCTTCCCAGCCTGGCTTCTCAATGAAGCCGGTTACCCTCCCCTCATGGTTTGTCTCGACGACGCCGTAGACGGTTGGATCCTCAACCCTTACAAGGGTCAATGTCGCTTCCCCGCATTTCGCCCTGTGGTATTCGAGCACATCCGAAATTTTTATATCAGTAAGAACATCACCGTTTAACACGATGAAGGTCTGGCCATCTAATAAAACCTCGCAGTTCTTCACCGCGCCCGCTGTCCCCAGGGGTACATCTTCGATCGCGTACGATATGGACACCCCCCACCTCGCCCCATCCCCGAAGTACTTCCGGAAATCAGCGGCCCTGTAGCTCAGGCTGAGGATTACATCATTGATCCCGTTAGCCATCATCAGCTCGAGCTGGTATTCCAAAAACGGCCTGTTTACGACGGGCACGAGGCCCTTGGGCCTGGAGAATGTAAGCGGCCTGAGGCGGGTGCCCTTGCCCCCTGCGAGTATAATTCCTTTCATGCGTCATGCACCCCCTTTGTCAGCCACCTCCTATCGCACCTGGATTTGCGGGCTTACCTCAACAAGAATTTACGGGTATCCCTCAACAAGTGAGCTTACCTTAATAATATGTAAGGTCCTCCGCGATGTGCGAAGGACCTCGATCGTCGCTCGATCGTTGACCTCGACCGTTGACTGCTCATTGACTGTTGAACCCGCCCGGGGTGAAACTGCCCGGGGCGAGCCTGCCTGGATCAAACCTCAATATCAAGCTTCGAACCCCTCACCACAACCCCATCCACGACCCCGCTTTCGATATCCCCGGGGTTCTTGCGCCCCCCGACACCCCGACCTCCCGCTTCACTCTCACCTTTATCCCCAGCTTTACCGCTGGCTTTGCCGCTACCCTTGCCGCCCTTACCATTATCCTTGCTGCCACCCTTCTGACGCCGCTCCTCGATCTTACCCCCCCTGGCCTCGGGCGCTGATGTAACCTGCTGGGACCTCTCGTCGGCCTTGTGCTGCAATTCCGAGGCAAAAGCCTGCTGCTGGAGCTTTGCCCCCTCGTCCTGAACCCTCTGAATCCTCTCGACCTCTTGAGCTTTGGAAATGACGTTTTGCAGATCAAGGGGTCTGATGGACACGACAATCCCCTCCTCGCTCACGCTTCGATAAGGCCCTCGGAGGTCAGCTTCCCATGCAGCCTCAGGATGGCCTGGGTATGGAGCTGAGAAACTCTGGATTCAGAGACCCCGAGGACCTTTGCGATCTCCCGGACGGTCAATTCCTCGTAGTAGTATAATGAAATGACCAGTTTCTCCTTATCGGGAAGCTCGTCTATGGCCTGCCCGAGACGCCTCACGAGCTCCGCTTTTTCGATCACCCTGATGGGATCCGGGCTGTCAGGATCCCTCATGACGTCCACGATGGCCACCGTCCCCCCATCCTCATCGGCCTGGAGGAGCTCATCGAGGGAGACTATGCCGCCACGATTTATATCGGCAACCATGGAATCCAGGAAGGCCCTGTCGATTCCAAGGGCCTTAGCCACCTCCTCGTTCGTGGCAGGGCGACCCAGCTCCTGTTCAAGGGATGTGTAGGTCTGCTCGAGCTTTTTGGCCTTCGCCCTGATGGAACGCGGCACCCAGTCGAGGTTTCGTATCCCATCCATTATGGCGCCGCGGATCCGGATCTGCGCATAGGTCTCGAACTTCACGCCGCGCGAAACTTCAAACTTGCTGGCGGCATCGAGCAGGCCGATGATGCCATATTCCACAAGGTCATCATACTCAATGTTCAACGGGAGGTTAATGGCCACCCTCCCGGCAATATAGCCGACCAGGGGGAGGTACTTGAGGACGAGTTCCTCCCTGGCTCTCTCCGGACTTTTTTGCCTGTAAGTCGCCCAGAACTCTTCATCCCCGCTTGTCCCGCTTTTCCCGTGGTTCCCTGCATGCACACCAGCCATCCCGGTTGTTGAAGCCACATGCGCCTGCCGCACTGCCATAAAACCTTCTCCTTCCTCCGAACCTAGGGTCCCGGACCCACCAGGACGCCTTCCTCCTGTAGCGCGTCTTTTCGTTATAGCACGCCTTTTAGCCTCAATTCGCGCTGGCGCTCGACTATATACCTTATAATATCCTCGTAATCGCGCTCCTCGACCCTGGTAAAGGAAATAGCCATCTTATACAAGCTCCCGAACTCCGTATCTCCTTCCTTCCATACACGTATCGCCCTGCCCCCCAGCCTCACCGGGAGGTCGCGCCCCGGGAGGTAGAGCTCGAGCTCCAGGTCGCTGTCGTCACCCGGTATTGGTGTGCGGCTGGAGGCCGAAAACACGGCAAGGAGTCCCCCGCCGCTTATATCCACTGTCTCTGCGGGATCCATCAGCTTTTTATGTGCCATCGGATCACTGAGATTCCGGTAGTAAACGGGCAGCTTCGCCGGCACCCGCACGTGCTCGCGCCGCTGCGATCTTTCAGCCGCCGACGATACCCTCAACTCAACCAGGGGAACCGGCTTCAGGGTCCGGCTGACCACCTGAGCGTCAAAGGAGTAGACGGCATCCCGGGCCGCAACGCTCACCTGTACCAAGCTCCCGGGTCGAAGAGGCACCAGTCTGCGGTTGAAGAGGGGCATGGCTACGATGAGCGCGTCATCTCGGATGTCCTCGATCCGGCTATTGTACGTCTCTGAGTACTCCCCCGAGCTAACTTTGATCTGTATCAGCTGGTTTATCCTCAGAAAACGCCCTGGGATCACTGCCTCCCCCTCCCTGTGACACTTGAAATGCCTGAAATACCTGGAACCTTGCCTCGAGCATGCGCCATAGGAGGCCGGCCAGCCCAGAGTAGGGCCGCGCTGCCCCAGCCCTAGTCGCTGCCCCGGTCCCGGTCGCAGTTACCCGGGTTGCCCCGGCTGTGTTACCAGCCCGGGCTGCTGGGGACGCCATCGCCGCCGCGGCCGCTGGCGCTACCTGCGCCGCTCCCGGCCCGATTGCGGCACGAGTGACACCCCGAGGAAGCGGCTCCAGGGAGCGGGCTATGGCCCGGATGCACCGCGCCGCGGCGGACTGCGGGTAAGCCGTGATGAATGGCTCCTGGCGCATCACGGCCCTTCTCACGAGGATATCGTTGGGAACGTATCCGGCGAAGGTTGGTCTGCGGCCTATGAAGCGCTGGGTTACAAGGCCCAGTTTCTCTGCGACATGCCTGCCTTCACCGGCATCCCTCACCATGTTGACCACGAGCCCAATCTCCGCCCCCGGGTTCTCGCTATAGATGGCCTTTATCATAGCGTAGGCATCGGTGATCGACGTCGGCTCAGGGGTCACTATGACAATGATATCGCGCACCGCCTTCAGGAATCCCATGACGCCCGGCCCCAGGCCCGCCCCGGTATCAAGCATGAAGATATCTGTCTGGCTTTCCAGCTGGGTCAGGGAGGCCATTATCTTTGTAAGTTCATCCTCTGAAAGCCTGGCAAGCTCCGGGATCCCCGATCCGCCCGGGATCACCCTTATGCCACCCGGACCGGTTATCACAACCTCATCCAGGCCGACATCCCCCCTGATGAGGTCCAGGAGATTATACCGGGGAGTAGCGCCCAGAAGGGTATCTATATTCCCAAGCCCGAGATCGGCGTCGAGGATCGCAACCCTCACCCCGGAGAGGCCCAGGGATATGGCCGCATTCAGCGTAAAATTGGACTTGCCGACGCCGCCCTTGCCGCTCGTAACAGCGACGATCCGGGGCCCCCCGGCCCCGGCCTGGGGATCATCGCGGGGATCACCGTCCCGTGAATCCCCCATGAGCATCCTGAGCTTTTCCGCCTGCCCGCTCATGAAGCATCACCGATAATCAGGCTCGCAAGCTTTTCTGCATCGGCGGCCTCAATATCATCCGGCACATCCTGGCCCGCAGTCACATAAGATATCGGTTTCTGGGCCCTTGCTGCGACGTTCAAGATGCCCCCGTAGCATGATGTCTCATCTAGCTTGGTGAAGATGATCCGGTCGAACGATATAAGCTCGAAATTGCGGAGGGCATCCAGAAGATCCACCGATTTCGTGGCGACGCTCAGGACGATATGGGTTTCATCCGGCCTCGCCGCATCAACAAAGGCCCGCAATTCCGAGAGTCTTACCCTATCCTTCGGGCTCCGCCCGGAGGTATCTATGAAAACTAGATCAAAGTCCCTGTATCGCTCCATCGCCGTTCGCATTTCCGATGGCGTATGCACAACATCAAACGGGACACCCAGGATCTCGGCGTATGTCCTCAGCTGCTCGACAGCAGCCACACGATATGTATCGGCAGTAACAAAGGCGACCTTCCTGTGATCGACGAGGGCGCACCTGGCGGCCAGCTTCGCCAGGGTTGTGGTCTTGCCAACCCCCGTGGGCCCTATAACGGCGACCCTCCTGCAACTCCCGCCACCGGCGGAATCCGGCTCTGAATCCGGCCCTGCCACGGGGAGCATCTTCCTGATAGCCAGCGCGACGCTTCTCTCGAGCATCTTCGGATGCACATGGGCGCGAGCCCTCCCGCCGGCCCTCCTGCTCTGCGGGCTCTCGAATTCATCTCTTGCGGCGTTTACCAGCGATAGAGCTATATCCCCATCCACACCCTGGTCAAGGAGCCTGCGGTATATCTCGTCATACCTGGGATCGCTCCAGGCAGCCTTCGTATTATTCACCGCAAGCTGCGCGATTGCGGCCTTGATCTCCTTCAATTCCCGCGCGACAGGGTCGGCCGGCGCATCCCTTGCAACCGGATCTCCCGTCGGTTTCATTGCAGTCGTAGCAGCCGCAGCCATCTCTCTCTCACCCGGGCTTATACCCGGGGCGCCCGGCTGGCGGGCGAAGGCAGGGGCCGGCCTCCCGTCGAGAGCTGCCACAACCTCAGCCCGCTCTCTTATGAAGTGCTTGAGGAATCCGGGCCACGGGAGCTTGCGGGCATTCAGGATCACCGCATCAGGCCCGAGCTCAGCCTTGACCCTTTTTAAAGCGTCTTGCACGTTCCACGCTACATATCTCTTAATTTGCATTGTCAATACTCACCATCCCTACCGTCCGGACTTTCTGGTCGGGGACGATCTCGTTGTAGGAAAGGACAACAAGGTTGGGCAGGAGGCGCTCCGTCAGCCGCCTGACGTATGGCCTCACGCTCGCCCGGCAAAGAACGACCGGCTGGTTGCCGGATTCCACCATCTTCTCCGCCTGCTTCGCCAGCGCCGCAGTAAAGCGGTGGACCACGGCGGGCTCAAGGGCCAGGGTCGACCCGGCCTCGGAATGCTGTATTGCCTGGGCTATGATGTCCTCAACTCCCGGGTCGATGGTGGCCGCAACAAGCTCGCCCGCCGCATTCTTGTACTGCCTGCAGATGTTGCGGGCAAGGGCCGCCCGGGCATATTCAGTAAGGGCGTCAATGTCCCTCGTAACGCGCGCATAATCCCCGAGGGCCTCGAGGATCGTGGCCATGTCGCGTATGGAGATCCGCTCGCGCAGGAGATTCTGCAACACCTTCTGGACCTCGCCGATGGTCAGGAGGCTGGGTACAACCTCTTCGACAACCGCTGGCTGCGATTGTTTCAGGTTGTCAAGGAGGTTGGATACGTCCTGGCGTCCCAGGATCTCGGCCGCGTGCGCCTTTATGACCTCAGCGAGGTGGGTGACAATGACTGAGCTCGGATCGACAACTGTGTAGCCGGCCGCCTCCGCATTCTCCTTCACATCCTCCGTCACCCAGATCGCGGGCAATCCAAACGCAGGCTCGCGGACCTCTATCCCAGGGACCGGCTCGGTGGCAAGGCCGGGGTTCATCGCAAGGTAGCGCCCCATCAATATCTCTCCCCGGGCGAGCTCAACGCCCTTGATCCTGATGGCGTATTCCCCGGGCCTCAGCTGGATGTTGTCACGTATCCTGATATGAGGCAGGACGAGGCCGAGCTCGAGGGCAACCTGGCGCCTCACCATGGTTACCCTGTTGAGAAGATCCCCTCCTTCAGCCTCATCGGTAAGGGGGATGAGCCCATACCCGATCTCCAGCTCGAGGGGGTCGATGGCCAGGAGGTTCATGAAATTCTCAGGCGCCCTGGGCTGGTCGGCGGGTTTGGGTGCGGCCTCCTCTGTCGCGGCCTCGCCGGCGCTATAGAGGGCGTACGCCAGCGCCCCTGCTGCTATGGCGATCATAAAGAAGGGGGCCTTGGGCAGGCCCGGAACCATGCCGAAGAGAAGCAGCATCCCAGCACCTATGGCGACGGCCCTCGGCTGGGCAAGCACCTGGCGGGCGAGGTCCTCACCGAGGTTTGACTCGGACGCCGCGCGGGTTACTATAATCCCTGTGGCGGTGGAGATCAAGAGCGCAGGTATCTGGCTCACGAGCCCGTCGCCGACGGTCAAAAGGGCGTAGCGCTGGAGAGCCTCCATCACGGGCATCTTCAGTTGAATCACGCCGATCACGATCCCGCCGAGTATATTGATGCAGGTGATAATGATGCCGGCTATGGCGTCGCCCCTCACGAACTTGCTCGCGCCGTCCATGGCGCCATAGAAATCCGCCTCCTGCTCGATGGCTCGCCTGCGCGCCCGGGCCTCCTGCTCGGTGATGAGGCCGGCGTTCAGATCTGCATCTATGCTCATCTGCTTGCCGGGCATTGCATCGAGGGTGAAACGCGCCGCCACCTCCGCAACCCTGCCCGCTCCGTTTGTAATCACGATGAACTGGATAACGACCAGGATAAGGAAGACAACCATCCCAACGACATAATTCCCGCCGACTACGAAGTTTCCAAAACTCTCTATGACCCTGCCGGCGTAAGCGTGGAGCAGGATGAGCCTCGTGGATGAGACGTTGAGCGCAAGCCTGAAGAGCGTCGCGATCAATAAGAGAGAAGGAAAGGCAGAGAAATCAAGGGGCTCGAGGGCATACAGGGTTACAAGCAATATCACCAGGGCGCCGGTGATATTCAGCGTAAGAAGCACATCAAGAACCATCGTCGGCATCGGGATGATCATCATAACGAGGATGGCGACTATCGCCACGGCAACAAGGATGTCGCTATACTTCGCGAGATTGTTGACTGGTATACGCCTCGCGATTCCTAGGTTGGCGGTTCGTAGATTCCCGACTGCCATTCTGCATCAACCTTTCACCAGTAACATGCCCGTCTTGTTCAGCTTGTTGTGGCACGCTTGTTCAGCTTGTTCAAATAAAACACATATGCCAGGATCTCTGCAACGGCCTTGTAGAGATGGGGCGGTATCTCCTTCCCTATATCCACGGCCTTGTAAAGCGCCTGGGCGAGCGGGGGGTTCTCAACGACCGGGATGTTGTGCTCCCTTGCAATCGCCTTGATCCTCTCCGCAATGAGCCTCGCCCCCCTGGCCACCACCCTGGGCGCGTTCATGGTCTTCGAATCATACTTCAATGCAACTGCGAGATGAACAGGGTTTGTGACGACCACATCAGCCTTGGGGACGTCCTGCATCATCCGGTGCATCGCGATCTGACGCTGTCTGGCCCGGATTCTCGATCGGAGAACCGGATCCCCTTCCATCTGCCTGAATTCCTCCTTGACCTCCTGCTTGGTCATCCGGAGGTTTGCCTCGAATTCGCGCCGCTGAAATATATAATCGGCGGCCGCCAGGACGGCCAGGGCCGGGAGCATGCGGAAGCCTAACCTGAATGAGAGCCCCCGGATAAGCGCTACTATGCTCGCATTATCCATGCCCGATGCCATAACCAGCCTCGGGAGCTCCTGCCGGAGTGTAGAGTAGCCTATATACCCCACGATCGCGACCTTGGCGACCGATTTTACCAGCTCCATCCCGGCCCTTGGCGAGAAGAGGCGGGAGAGCCCGTTCGCCGGGTTGAGGCGGTCGAGGCGCGGGATGAGCGGCTCCAGGGTGAGGAGGAACCCGAGCTGTGCAAAATTGCTTAAGAGCCCGGCCAGGGCGCACGCCAGGATCACGGGGCCCGCGACGCGGGCGACCTCGACCAGGACGGCCCAAGAGATCGAGCTCAGCTGCGATTCATTGAGCTCTATGGCTGCGCTCCGGGCCAGGATACCCCGGGTAAAGGTAAAGAGCTGGGAGAAGCTCGACATCCCCCATGCGCTGAGGGCCACGAGGCCGGCGAACAAGATCATGGCTGTATTCACTTCTATGCTCCTGACCACCTGCCCTCGCCTGCGCGCCTCCTGGCGCCTGCGGGGTGTGGCGGCCTCGGTCTTGTCTTCGCGAGGCAATCCTGGATCTCACCTCCTACGCTCCGTGCAGCAGGAGCAGCAGCTCGCTCTCGAGCCCCGAAAAAATCTCCCGGAGTATCGCCACGAAGACCGGCAACGACACGATCATAATGATAAATCCAACAGCGATCTTGAGCGGGAAGCCTATAATAAAGACATTCATCTGAGGCACGGTCCTCGCGACAACCCCCATGGCTATATCCGCCAGCAGCAGCGTCACTGTGATGGGCGCGGCGATCTTGAATCCAATCGCCGTGATATCGCAAAACAACCTCACCAGGCCCGGCTGGATTATCCCGACCGGGAATATCTGGCCCACCGCGAGCTGGCCGCTGGCTGCACCGGCCGCACCGACTCCGCCTGCGAGCGGCACCACATTATAGCTCTTCACCACCGCCGAGATCAGCCAGTGGTGACCATTCAAGACGAGGAACAGCAGCATCGCCAGGAGGTATTCGAATTGCCCGATCACCGTGATCTGCCGGTTCGCCATGGGATCGACGATATTCACAAAGGCGAACCCCATCTGGAGATCGATGAAGCTTCCCGCAAACTGGACAGCCACCAGGAACAACGACGCAGCATACCCCATTGCGAGCCCCACCAGAATCTCTCTTATGACGATAAGGCTATAAGCAATGATATCCGCTGGGTACCCCCCGGCCGCCGCTACCCCCGCGCCGACGACCGGCAGCGCTATCAGGCTTATTGCAAAACACAGCGCCGCCTTCACCTGGACCGGGATATTATACCCGCTGAAGACGGGCGCAAAGGCGAAGACGCCACCTACCCGCGCGACGATAAGGAGAAAGGTCTGCAGTTGCGCCAGGGTCCAGCCCGTAAGGTACATGCCCCACCCCACCTCGAGTAGCCTGATCCACCTTGATTCACCTGCGGCCCGGCTCACTTCATACCAGGCTTACCTTATGTAATTCGGCAGGTTCGTATAGAGCTGCATGGTGAATGCCGTGAGCACCTTTATCATCCACGGGCCGAATATCATCAGCGCCGCGATGACCGCGATTATCTTGGGAACGAGCGCGAGCGTCATCTCCTGGATCTGCGTCACGGCCTGGAGCACGCTCACGATTATCCCGACGACCAGCGCAAATATGAGCGCGGGCGCGGAGAGTTTCAGGATAGTCCAGATGGCCTGCTGGCCCAGGCCGATCACGAACTCTTCATTCACGTTAGCACCACCGCCTATCCCGGACGTCTCGAGGGCAAATATCCCTAATGAAAACTCCTGACCAGCGACCCTATCACGAGATTCCAGCCATCGACCATGACAAAGAGCAGTATCTTAAATGGGAGCGAGATCATAACCGGCGGCAGCATGAGCATGCCCATGGACATCAGGATGCTCGCCACGACCATGTCGATCACCAGAAACGGTATATATATGACAAACCCTATCTCAAAGGCCGTCTTGATCTCACTTATCACAAAGGCCGGTATAAGCACGTAGGTCGGGACATCGCCGGGATTCTTCGGCCTCGGCGCCTTCGCGAGCTTCACAAACAGGGCGAGGTCCTTCTCCCGGGTCTGCCTGAACATGAACTCCCTAAGCGGGCGAACGGCCCTCTCAAGGGCAACCTCCTGGGTTATCTGGCCCTTCAGATATGGCTGGAGGGCCTGTTCATTTACCTTGTTTAGGGTTGGGGCCATAACAAAAAATGTAAGAAATAATGCCAGTCCGATCAGGACTTGATTGGGCGGCACCTGCTGGGACCCAAGAGCATTACGAATGAAAGATAAGACTATGACTATCCTCGTGAAAGACGTGAGCATTATGAGGATAGCCGGCGCCAGGGTTAAGATCGTGAGCAAGATCAGTATCTGGAGCGACATCGCGACGTCCTGAGGCGCCGCAGCCTGGCCCATGCCGATTTCAAACCTGGGAATTGGAATCCCCATACCCCTCAACCTTTCCAATAAGCGCAAGCCCCGCGTTGCTCGTCCCTATCAACATGACTTCCTTTCCGACCCTCACAAGGTGCAACGCCTTCCCGGGCTCGAGGGCGAGCGATTCTATGACCATCATGGAGCGGGCACGCCCCGCCAGGAGCTTTCCCTGGCCCCTCGCCGCGAAATAGCGCAGGATATAAATGGTGAAATATATGAGGCCTATAACCAGGCCGAGAGATGCTATCGTCCTCAGGACAAGAAGGAGACCGCTCATGTTAATCGTCACCGGCCACCCTCTCGCCGGGCTCGACTATGTCCACGACCCGCACCCCGAAATTCTCATCGATCACGACCACCTCGCCCTTGGCGATGAGCTTCCCGTTGGCGAGGATGTCAACAGGCTCCCCCGCGATCCTGTCCAGCTCCACCACGGAGCCGGGCGCAAGGTTCAAGATGTCCTTGATAAGCATCGTAGTCCGCCCCAGCTCAACGCTTATCGGCAGCGACAGGTCTAAAACCCTCCCTATATTCCCCACGGCCTGGTGCTGAGACTCACCTGCGAGGGGCTTCAGCTCCATGGGAGCAGGCGTGATATTCCCTCCATTGCTGGCATTATTGGGCATCTGATCTGGCACCCGGATCACCCTCTCCATCATTATCATTATCATTCCTGTTATTGTCGCCGTTGTTGATGCCCCTTCCATCGCCCGGGACGCTGCCATTTAGCCTGCCATTATTGATTCCTTCCGCAGCGCCCGTAAAGGCTGTAATCTCCACGGCAACCCGCCTTCCCACGAGCCCGGCCCTTCCCAGGAACTTGGCACCCGACCCGACGAAGACCCTGAAATCGCTCGGGGCGTGCCTGTCCAGTTTGATGATATCCCCTGGCTCCAGCCCGAGTAGTTCCCTTACAGTGATGGCCGCCCTGCCGACTTCGACGGATATGGGCAGCTTTACGCGCTCGATCTCCTTGCGCAGGGCGAGTCTCTTAGAATCCTGGATGCCCCTTCTACCCTCCGCGAACCATTGCTGGGCGCCGAGCCTCGGGATGATCGGCTGCAACGTGAGGTAGGGCAGGCAGAGGCTCATGGTGCCGGACATATTCTCAGCGCTGATCTCAAAGGCGAGCACGCTTACGGAATCATTGGGCGACATGGCCTGTACGAACTGAGGGTTCGTCTCCATGTTCTCGAGGCTCGGCTCGAGCTGGATGAGGTTCGACCACACCCCGGCCATATCGTCAACGACTCTGGCCATGAGCTTCTTCATGAGCATCTGTTCGAGATCGGTCAACTCCCGGGGCTCACCCTCGAATCTACCGGCTCCCCCCAGCAACCTGTCGATCATCGAAAAGGCAACCGCCGGATTTATCTCGAGGACTGCCTTCCCGTCGAGCGGGGACATGTCGATCGATGCGATGACGGTCAGGGCCGGAAGGGACGATATGAACTCGTCAAACGTAAGCTGTTCGACAAGGGTGAGCGTCACCTTGATAGGGGTCCTCAAGTGGGTCGAAAGGGTCGTCGAGAGGTGCCTCGCAAAGGTGTCGTGCAGCATCTCCAGCGTCCGCAGTTGAACCTTCGAGAATTTATCAGGCCGCCGGAAATCGTAGGGCTTCACGTCTTTCGGGCCTGCCGGCGCGGGAGCACCTGCCGCTTCTTCGGACGCCTGGTCCTCCATGAGAGATGAAAGAAGCGCATTGATCTCCTCTTGTGAAAGTATATCCGACAACCATGATCCCCCCTCGCTATAACCTGCCCGCCCCGCTGTGATCCACTCGACTTGCTTGCGATAATCTCGGCTTTCTCCGGCACTGCCTTACCCTTACCCCGACTCACCCCGGGTCAACGGGTTTCCGGCCTCCGGGTTTCCGCCTGCTCACTTACTGAATTACGAAATCAGTAAAAAACACATTGCGCACCTTCCCCGTGTCGAGGTTACTATTAAAAGCCTGGACAAGCTCGCGACGCAATTCTTCCTTGCCCTTCGGGCTATCAAGTTCGGACAGGGTCTTGCTTGTCAGAACGTTGATGACTACATCCCTCATCCTGACGAGCTTGGTCTTGACCTCGCGGGCGGCGCTTGCGGTCGTAAGCTCTATAGATATGGAAACCTTCAAGTAGCGCTCGGCATCCGTGCGAGCTATATTTACAATGAATGGGTCGAAGGATTCGATCGGCCCCTGCACATCCTGGAGTTCAGCCTGCTTGGCGGCCCCGTTCAGCATGATCGGGTGCTTCTTGGAGATGCCATAGTAAGCCCCGGCCGCCAGAAGCAACAGGATGATGCCGATGAGCGTGAGGTTCCTTCCGAAGAACACCCCGGCGAGCCCGCGCCCCCGGCTCCCTTGAGCCCCTCCGGGGAGCCGCGCCCCTGGCTGCATACCTCGAACGCCCTGATAAATGCCCCGGTCCCCGGGCGCCCCGGGTGGGACAGGTCTATTCCCTGGCATGGTCCATACCCCCAAACAGCATCTGAGCTAACTAGTCTCGCCTGAAGTCTCACCTAATCGACCGTAACCGTCTTTGCTGAATTACCCCCTGCAGCCGGCCTACCCCCTGTAGTTGGCCCGGGCGCCTTGCCTGGCTCCTCCCACCGCCTCTTCTCCGTCAATATCACCATGTCAACACGGCGGTTGAGGGCCCTGTTTCGCTCGCTCGTATTCGGGACCTTGGGGTGGTACTGCCCGTAGCCCATGGCCGAGAAACGCTCGGGCGGGAGGCGCAGCGATTCGACAAGATACCTCAGAACCTCTGTGGCCCGGGCCGTCGAGAGCTCCCAGTTTGACGGGAATTTCGCGCTGTGGATCGGCAGGTCGCACGTATGTCCCTCGATCCTGATATCATTTGGCAGCTTCTTAATCAACCCGGCCACCTCGATCAGGACCTTTTTCGCATCGGGCTTCAGCGTTGCCTCGCCCCGGTCGAACAGCACCTTATCCATAAAGCTCACCACCAGCCCGCGCTCATCGAGCTTGAGCTCGACATCATTCGACAAGCCCTTCTCGCGGAGATAGCCCTCAAACCTCCTCATGACGCCCATGAGATTCCTCCGCTCGCGCGCCTCGGGGCTCTCAGAAGGGGGCTTTTGAGCCGGCAGGTCGCCGAGATTGAGCGGCCTCGGTCCCCCCGTGAGCACCCCCAGGGCCCCCTGGAGGGAGATGATCGCCTGCCTGAACTTTATGATATCGATCCTTGAAAAGGCGAACATCAACACAAAGAAACACATGAGGAGGCTCATTAGGTCGCCGTATGTAACCATCCAGGCCGGAGCCCCGCTGATCCCATCGTTGCCTCCGCGCCTACGCTTGTTCCTCATAGCCTCCCACCACCGGTCGCCTGTAAGTTATGTTTGCCCTCATAGAGGGGGAGAGGTAAGCCCGGAGCTTCTCCTCCACGATGCGTGGGTTATCCCCTGATTGAATGGCCAGGATGCCTTCGAGCATTATCTCCTTGAGCAGGGTCTCCTTCTCGCTCCTGAGCTCGAGCTTCCCTGCAATGGGTGTGAAAACCAGGTAGGCGAGCATGGCGCCATAAAACGTGGTGATCAAGGCGGTAGCCATGCCCGGCCCGATCGCGCTCGGATCGTTGATGTTCCGCAACATCTGGATGAGTCCGATGAGCGTCCCGATCATGCCGAAGGCCGGGGCATACGTCGCCATCGCCTGGTATATCTGCCTCCCGGCCTTGTGTCGCTCTTCCGAGCACGCGATGTCGTTCTCGAGGATCTCGCGTATGAGCTCGGGCTCTGTTGCATCCACAACAAGCTGCAAACCTCTTCGCAAGAAATCATCCTCCACGTAATCGAGGCTATTCTCGAGGGCGAGGAGACCCTCGCGGCGGGCCTTTTCGGCGAAGCCGATGATCTCGCTGATCACGACCGTCGGGTCGTCCACCTTCTCTGTGAAAGCAATCCTCGTGATCCGCAGGACGCTCCTTATCTCCGAAAAGGGGAAATTCACAAGCGTAGAGGCTATGGTTCCTCCGATCGTAATAAATACGGATGGGAGATCGTAAAATGTGCGCAGCGCCCCGCCCATGAATATTGCCGCCCCGACGAGAACAGCGCCGGCTACGATGCCAAGGAATGTAGTAACATCCATCAACGACGACACCTCTCTCTGGATAGAGCCATTAACCTCGATGTCAGGTGCTTACGCGCCGGCATCCCGGTCCTCGACTGACTCGTCGCCCAGCCCGCGCTGATCCGGCCCATACCGGCCCGGGGCCTCGCCAGGGTGCTTAAAAGTCAGGCCCTGGGCGATGCAGCGGCGGTAATCGATGACCTTCTGGATTACCTCATCGACGCCCTGCCGCACCAGGAGCTTCCTCCCGGTGGTCAGCGTGATTATCGTATCGGGCGTGGCCTCCACAGTCTCTATGAGCTCTGCGTTCACAACTATCTCCTTCTGGTCGAGACGGTTGACCTTGATCATGCTCCCACCCCCCTGCCGTCTCACTCCTTTGGACCCGGCCTCCGGACCCGTATCAGGCTGCACACCACCGTTCCGCCACACCACTACTATCCCCCGGGCGGAGGGCGGTGTGCAGCCAGACCAGCGGAAGGTGACTGCTTGAATGCCGTTTTGAATGCCATTTGAAGAGCCCGGCGATCCCCCACATCAACTTAGAACTTAGCGCTTCAGCGTGAGAAGGTCCTGCAGCATCTCGTCCGCGGTGGTGATTATCCTCGAATTCGCCTGGAAGCCGCGTTGCGTGATTATCATGTCTGTGAACTCCCGGGCGAGGTCCACGTTGGACATCTCGAGCGCACCCTCCACGATCTTACCGCGCGCCTCGGTCGTCGCCACCCCTATAAGCGCCGCTCCTGAATTCGCCGATGACCGGTACATGTTGCTCCCGAGCCTCTCGAGCCCCGCGGGGTTCGCGAAGTTGGCCAGCACTATCTGCCCCAGGGGCTGGTGCTGCCCGTTGGTGTAAACCCCCGTTATCAACCCGTTGTCAGCTATGCTGAAGTCCTCCAGCGAACCGGGCGGGAAGCCATCCTGGCTCGCCATGCTCACCACGGAGCCGGAAGAGGTATTATACTGGGTCATGGTCGAGAAGTCGAGGGTGACCGTCTGGGGCGTGGTAGCACCCCCGGTTGGGTTAAGTTGTAACGAACCCGTGGACACCCCAGACTGACCATCGGCGTCGAAGGTTATCTGTGCGGGAGACGGACTCGTTATGCTTGGCGAACCATCCCCGCTTGCGCTGAGACTCCACTGTCCACCGGCAACCTTCTCAAATGTCACCGTCAAATCATACGCCTTCCCGAGCGAGTCAAATACCTCGACCGGGACGTCTACAGTATCGCCCACAGCCGCCCCCGCATCCAGGTTGCCGCGCAGCTTCACATTGGCCGTCGCCTTCGCGAGCATCTTTTCGCCAAGCGGGATCTTCACATCCTGAATCGGCTGGGTCGTATCGATGTGCCCCGCCGCATCAGCGATCCAGCCCTGGACCCTGTAGCCCGTGGACGGGTTCACGAGGGTATTGGCCGCGTCGAGCTTGAATGCCCCATCGCGCGTGAAATACTGCTTCTCGCCGTCCGACACCACGAAGAACCCCGCCCCCTCGATCGCCAGGTCGGTGGGCAGGTCGGTCGTTTCAAGATTGCCCTGGGTCTGGAAGGTATCTATGCTCCTGACGCCCGTTCCCAGCCCGACCTGCATCGGGTTTACGCCGCCGCGGCCGCCCGGCACCGGAGCAGCCCCGTTTTTGAGGGTCTGGCACAGGACCTCGTGAAACGTCACGCGGCTGGCCTTGAACCCTATGGTATTTATGTTCGCGATGTTATTTCCTATGACATCCATCCTGACCTGGTGAGCCTTTGACCCCGAAACCCCTGAAAACATGGCTCGCATCATAGTCGCATCGACCTCCCCTGGGTTTTATTGGGTTCGCCGGCTTCAATTCGCCAGCTTCAACTCCAAGATTTACTAGTTACCGCCTCAGTCGTTCAGCGGCCCCGGGCCCCCTCCGAGAGGTCCGGCCCGTTAGATATTGCTTAAACGCCTCTTCACTAGCTGAATTGGCTGAACGTCAGATAATCACAGCGCTATCGATATTTGTAAAGACATTCTCCCTGGCGCTCGCGCTGTCGATCGCCGTTATCACAGTCCGGTTCTCGATGCTCACCACCAGCGCCAGCCTGTCCATCAGCACGAGCGACTCCTTCGCGCCCTTCGCCGCAGCCTTCGCGACCGCGGTATTCAGCTTCGCCACATCCCGGCTCGAAAGCCTTATATTCCTCAGCCTCATGCGGGCCTCTGCATGCGCCGAGAACTTGATGCCCTGCTCCGCCACGGCAGCACGGAGGACCGAATCAAAGGGCTCGATATGCCCACCAACTCCCCTGGCGGGCCCTGACCCCGGGCGCATTGCCTCCGGCCCCTGAACTGGGGCGGCAACTGGCGCGACATAACCTGGTCCTGGTCTAACGGCGTAACCTGATCCATTCGCATTCAGCCCGCCGACCACCGTCATCCCCTCCACTCCATCCTGTGATTCCTGGGTCCTTAGATCCTCGGAATCCCCGGCATCCTCTCGCCCCCGCGGCCTCCCGCAACCACGATAACCGCAAGGCCGCCAGGTTATGCTGGCAGGATGCTGGTGACCTGGGACAATGCGATGCTATGCCCATCCACCTGGAGCATGGGGACCCCATTCTGGAATGTGACGGCTGAAACAATGCCCGTGACCTTGCCCTGGTTGTCAATCGCCGCCTCGATCTTATGCCCGATGAGGCTGCAGGCCTGCGTGGCGAGCTGCATATGCATGAGCCCCGTGAAGGCCTGGTTGAGGTTTTGCATCTGTTCCAGCGCCGAAAACTGCGCCATCTGGGCTATGAATTCCTTCTGGTCAGTCGGGTCTGTAACCGTCTGGCACCTGAGCTCCGTGATGAGAAGCCTCAGGAACTCATCCTTTCCCAGCTCGCCGCCGGCCGGAGCCCCAGCCCCGGAAGCCTCTGAAGGGGCAGCAGTCGTTTGAGCGGCGCGCGCCATGGCCACCCGCCGGCTATCAGGGTTGGTCGCCGCGCCACGGGATGTGGCCAGCAATTCCCCTCTTATCCCCGCTATATCCAACGTTCACACCTCCCTCAATGTGTCATTGCTATGGACACCCGGCTGGCCCTACCAGCCTATCAGCCTACCAGCCACCAAGTTGTCCAGATCGCCTAAACAGCGTAATCTATGAGGCCCGTGCCCCCTCGAGAAGAAGGAGCCCACGCGGCCCCAATGACCCCCTCATCCAGCTTCTTCACGGCTCCAGCCGCGCGCCCGCCCTCTCCCCCTCTCGGCCCCATATCTTGCCATGCATCGCCCCGTTCAAATCCGAACTGGGGTGCTCCGTACCCCGGGCCGGTGAAGACCGTAAATTGCTCGATATTGAACCCCTGGCTTGCGAGAGAGGTCTTGAGTTGAGGGAGCCCGGCCTCGATCAGCGCACGCACAGCTTCGCTCTCCGCCCGGATCCCCGCCGTGAGCGTGCCGGCGTGATCTATGACGCTGATGTGAATGCGTCCAAGGTAGTCGGGCTTGAGCTGGACCGTCATCTCCGTGCGGCCCTCCCTGAACCTCAGGACCGCCTTCTCGACGACCTGAGCCACAACCTCATCCACCAAGGCCCTCAGCGGCTCCGGAACGGCTCTATCCCCGGGGTACGGCTGCTGCACGGAGTCAGGCGCGGGAACCTCGCCCGCGTGCTGGACTGCACCCATCGCCTGCTGGTGCTGGCTCGAACCCTGCTGTTGTGAGCCCTGATCCATACCCTGCCCCGCCCGCCGGTCCGCGGATTCACCGCCATACACGCTCCGGTATCCTGCATCCACTGCTGCACCCACGCCGCTGGCCGGCACGCCCGGGGCTTCACCGGGCTCTACAGCGCCCCTCTCGATCTCGCGTCCGGCCCCAGCTCTAGTTACAGCCCCGGCCGCAGCCCCCTCTACAGCTTCAACCGTTTCGCCAGACCCCCGGCCGCCCTGTAGGTGCCGACTCTGCACGGAATACGCCTCCGGGCGCTGGCTTGCGCCCAGGGACCAGGAAGGGCCGCCGGCATCGCCTGTGCCGGAGCCATCATGTCGCATGCCCGGAGCCTCCAGGCCGGTTGCCGGCGTGTCACCCGGCCCGCCCGGGGCGATGTGCCTTACGGGACCGGCGGGGCTGCTCCCCCCTGCCGGATTTTCCGTGGGATCGATAGAGCCGGTGCCGTGGCCTGCATCCTGGCCAGCAACCGTCGTTATCGCCTGGCCGCGGTCGCCCGCAACCTGCCCCGCATGGCTTGATCCCGGCATCTCCTGCATGCCTGCCGTAGCGGCAGGTGACTGCACCTGAGCGGTAGATGGCTGCACCTGCACCTGCGCCCCGGCACCCCGTGGATCCGCCTCCATGGTTCCGGCCCGGGATGTGCCTGCCGCTCCGGGCACCGGCGCATACGCTGGTGCCTGAGTTCCTACCTGCTCATCATGCGTATGCGTGACATCAGTAGCCTCGCTCTGGCCGCGGATGACCCTGGCGGACCTCGCCATCACATCCCTGATGACCTGCACCAGCTCGGGATCGACCTTCCCTGGCTCCTGCCCACTGCGAGCGTTCATCGCGCCGGCTGCCACGCCCGCCGCCTGGTCGAAGATGTCAGCCCCGGTGGCATCGTTATGACCGCCAGCATGACCGCCAGCTCGCGCCGCTCCAGTCGCCCCGCCCTGCTCCTGCTGCACAGCGCCCCGGGTGAGACGACCCCCAGCAGCATGTGGGGATTCCCCCATGGCCGCGCCAGGGCCATCCTCTGGCTCACGCGAAACTGGCACCATGCTCGCCGCCTCTCCCGCCGTGGCCGGGGTGCTCACCGTAGCTGGAGCATTTCCTGCAATCTCCACCCCTGGCCCCCTGATTGCGGCATCATGCGGCTTCACCTCCGAAGTTTGCTTCGCGGCATGCATCGTGGAAGCTGTCATAATCGTGGAAGCCAGCATATCGGCATAAACGCCCATGCCCATCGTCTGGCCTCCTTCTCCTGGCATACCGGCGGCCATCACCGGAGTCTCACTCATGGCGCCCTGACCCCGGGCCTGCACCTGAGAAGCTTCCGCTTCCGGCCGCGAAACCTCTTGCTGGACCGCGGTGAATACCGGCAGGGCGAATGCGGCGAGCTCACCCGATATAGCTGCCATATTCACGATAGGATCCGCGATGGGCCAGGCGCCAGGCGAGGTATCGCCGCCCGCCTCGCCGTCCCCATGAGGGGACTCAGCTTCGCGAGGAACCCGCGGCTTGCCGGCATCACCCGATCCAACTTCACCCGGCCCGGTTGACATACCCGCTCCCGTCTCAACCCCCGGCTCAACCTGCCCTGTCGCACCATCGAGCGTGGGCCCGGCATTGGTGTTGCCTGCGCCCTGCTTTGCCCCATCGGGGCCACCGCCCTGGCCCTGCACGGGCGCCGCGCATCCTTCGCCATCGATCTCCCTGAGCAGCAGGCGCCAAAACCCACCCGCGTCTGTATCCTGCGGCGCGGGAGAACGCTCCGCGATTACCCCCATGCGGGCTCCGGTTCCGGTCACCGCACCCATCGCCGCCACCTGGAGACCGGGCATTGTTATAGCCTGTACTTGCATCCGCTATCACCTCCTTGGGCGAGGGAACGCGAATGCGATCTGCGATTGTGCGCGACGGTCCCTATCTCGTCCATGAGATTCTCTTCGGACCGGAGCTCAGCCTCGCGCCATTCAGCAAGCTTCTTCTCCTTCAATCTCTCCATGATCCGCCGGTCCTGGCTGGCTTTTACAACCTGACCCCTTTTCACCTGGACCTCAGTGTCTATAGTTTCAAGGATGTCCGCCTCTGTATGAATATCTGTTGAAAGCTTCTCCAGGTAGGTATAGTAAAGCAGGGTTTTGGCTATATCCACCGCATCTTCCCCAGCCTGCACCCCCTGGCGAAGCTCCACCGCCGCCTTATCTCGCTCGCGCGTGAGCATCGAAAGGAGGAGTCTCTCGTCTTCCTCGCGCTTTCGCAGGTCCGCGAGCTCCTTAACGAGGATATCCTCGCGTATCTTCCGCACCTCGAGCACCGGGTCGAGGCGAAATCTGCGTTTCTGCAGCGCCATTCACTATCACCTCTGCCTGAGGCTGGAATGCCATATTAGGTCGGGAACACCTGCCGCCCGGAAGTTCTGTGATTCTAAGTTCTGTAATTCTATAGTCCCGTAATCCTGCAATCCCGCTACTGCTCCTGTAATCCTGTTACTACCCGTTACTGCCCGAATATCCTACTAATCCACTCAACCGTCTCTGTATAGCCCGCCTTCTCATATATATCCTGCTTCAGGAAGGCATTGACCTCATCCAGGACGCTGAGGGCGTAATCTATCTTTGGGTTGCTGCCTGCGACATAGGCGCCGATATTTATCAGGTCCTGGGCTTCTTTGTAGGTTGCAAGGACATCCCTCAGCCTGCCGGCCGCCGCCTGGTGCTCCTTTGAAGTTATGTCAACCATGACCCTGCTGACGCTCCCCAGGACATCTATGGCCGGGTAATGATTGGCTGCAGCAAGCTCCCGCGTCAGCACAATATGCCCGTCCAGTATGCTCCGCGCCGCATCAGCAATCGGCTCATTCATGTCATCAGCCTCAACAAGAACCGTGTAAAGCCCGGTTATGCTCCCGCGGGACGACGTCCCGGATCGCTCGAGCAGCCGCGGCAGCAGCGAAAACACCGAGGGCGTATAGCCCCTGGTCGTCGGGGGCTCCCCGATCGCAAGCCCGATCTCCCTTTGAGCCATCGCGAACCTCGTCAGGGAATCCATCATCAATATGACGTCCTTATTCATGTCCCTGAAATATTCGGCGATGGCCGTGGCAAGCAGCGCCCCTTTCAGGCGGACCAGCGCGGCCTTGTCCGATGTAGCCACAACCACGACGGACCGCGCGAGGCCCTCATCACCCAGGTCCTTCTCGATAAACTCCCGGACCTCCCGCCCTCTCTCCCCGATCAGAGCGATGACGTTCACGTCAGCGGTGGTGTTCCGGGCTATCATCCCCAGGAGGGTGCTCTTCCCGACGCCGCTGCCTGAGAAAATCCCAACCCTTTGGCCCTTACCGCACGTCAGGACGCCGTCGATGGCCCTCACCCCCAGGGCGAGCGGCTCCTGTATCCTCTTTCGCGAAAGGGGATCGGGAGGCAATTGCTCTATAGGGTACTCGTCTTCCCAGTCAACCGGGCCCCTGTCATCGATGGGATTGCCGAGGCCGTCTATCACCCTGCCGAGCAGCCCGGGCCCGACCTTTACCGACAGGGACCGCCCCGTGGCAACGACCTCGCTCTCGGGCTCTATCCCGTTCCTATCACCGAGGGTCATCAGCAGGACCTTCTCTTCCCTGAAGCCTACGACCTCAGCCCATGTCCAGCCCGTCTCTCCATCCCGCCTGGTATTGGATATCCGGCAGAGCTCGCCGATCCTCGCCCTCGGGCCCCTGGATTCTATAACCAGCCCGATCGCCTGGGTCACCCTCCCGACGGCCTTTATGGGGTCAACGGATTTCAGGAGCCGGAGGTATCTGGCCCGGGCGGGCGTGGTCGACGCGGACATAGCCTGCGCAGACGCGGACCCGGAGGACTCAGGCGGAGATCCAAGGGATTCAAGTTCAAGGGATTCAAGAGATTCAGGTGACCTCAAGGCTATGGCCATCCTGCAACACTTCCTTCACTTCCGAAAACTGGCGCCGGATCCTTGCATCAACCATCCCAAACTCTGTCTCGATTATGCAGCCGCCCTGCTCAACCCGGGGGTCCTGCAGGATCTCGATGTCCCCGGCATCGCTCACCATCTTCACCAGGTCATCCCTGAACGCGGCAACCCTCTCAACATCCCAGGGGCTGACCCTGATCCTTACGGCTCTGCTGTCCCTGACATGCAGCAAGGCCTCCTTCACCATGCCAAGCACCACAGATTCATCGACCTCTATCTCCCGGTGCACGATCTTTTCAGCAATGCCCACTGCGAGCTCGACGATGTCGTTCTCAGCCCCGCGGATCACATCCCTCCGCAAGGCAACCAGGGCATCACGGGCATCCCCCAGGAGGCGGATCAAATCCCCGGCCTGCTCGAGCGCCTCTTCACGCCCCCTCTGGTAGCCCTCCTCATACCCCGCCAGCCTTGCAGCCTCCTCTATCTCGGCCCTCCGCGATTCCGCCTCGTCCAGCGTTGCCCTTGCAGCCCTCCCGGCATCCTCAACGATCTCCCTGGCCCGAGCGCCCGCCTCCTCGAGGACCGCCCTGGCATTCTCCATGGCTCGCTGCATGACCCTGTCGGGACTGTCCTGCGCCGGCGGCGCCGCCTGCCGCGGCGCTACGGGCTTGAGGAGAAACTCCGCCCGGCCGGGCCCGAGCCCAGTCGCGGATGAGGCCTTCATTACGGAGGCTTTCATCACGCCGCTAGACAAGAATCTCCCGCTAGACAAGGATTTCGTCCTCCCTCGTCCCCCTGGCGATGGTGATCTCGCCAGCAGCCTCGAGCTTGCGGATAATGTTTACTATCTTCTGCTGGGCGTCCTCGACAACCCTGAGCCTGACAGGGCCCATGTATTCCATGTCCTCTTTCAGCATAGAGGCCGCCCGCTCCGACATGTTCTTGAATATCTTCTCCTGGACCTCCCCGCTCACGGCCTTCAAGGCCAGGGCGAGGTCCTTTGTATCGACCTCGCGCAAGACCGCCTGGATCGACCGGTCGTCGAGGAAGATAATGTCCTCGAATACAAACATGAGGCGCTTGACCTCCTCGGCGAGCTCGGGATTCCTCTCCTCGAACTGCTCGAGGATGCTCTTCTCCGTTCCCCGGTCCACCTTGTTGAGAACCTGCACCAGCGTCTTGACGCCGCCGGCCGCCTTGAAGCCCTCGCTCCCGAGGGAGGCCATTCGCTCCTCCAGGAGCTTGCCCACGTCGCGCACGACCTCGGGCGCCGTCCTATCCATCGTGGCCACGCGCATCGCCACATCCGCCCTCAGGTCCGCCGGAAGGCCCGAGAGGACGGACGCAGCCTGCTCAGCCTTGAGGTGGGCAATAACGAGCGCTATGGTCTGGGGATGCTCATTCTCAATGAAGCTCAAGAGCTGCTTTGGATCGATATTGCGCACAAAGTCGAAGGGGGCCGTCCCCAGCGATACCGAGAGCCGGGACAACACCTCAATCGCTTTGGAGGTGCCGAGCGCCCTCTCCAGGAGCTGCCGGGCGTAATCGAGCCCGCCCTCCAGGATGTACTGCCTGGCCACGCAGAGCTGGTAAAACTCTTCTGCGACTACCCTCCTCACATCAGGAGATATCCTCCTCAGGTTGGCGATCTCGAGGGTGAGCTGCTCCATATGCTCCTCATTGAGATGCCTGAACACCTGGGCCGAGAGCTCGGGCCCCAGTGTGACCATGATTATTGCTGCTTTCTGCTTCCCCGTAAGCGCGGACGCATCTGTTATCATGTCACTTCTTGCCTTCCTCGATCAGGGTCTCGATCACCCTGGCCACATTCTCGGGTTGCGAACGAGCAAGGCGCGCAACCTGCTCTTCAGGAGCTTCCTCGGGCTCCTCCTCGGCTTCTGGCTGGGGCGCAGTCGCCGCGACCTGAGGCATAAACTCAAGCCCGCTGAACTCCTCCTCCCCGGCTGTCGCCCCCGCCAGCGCCCTCCGGCGCCTCAATATCACGAGAGTGGCCGTGACGAGGATCAGGAGAATAAGCCCGGCTATAAGGTATGAGAGGCTTGAAGAGAGCGCCGCGGCAAGGCCCTTGCCCGCCGCCCGCCTGGCGGCTGCAGCAGCCTCGAGCTCCATGGCCTTCCTCTCCTGGTCGAGCCAGGACGTATCAAACGGCACGCTCGCCACCGTCAGGGAATCCCCCCTGGCCGGGTCGATGCCGGCAGCCGCCGCGATCGCCTGCCTCACCGCATCCACCTGCGCCGGTTGGAGCGAGCTATCAACCATAACCGCCACGGAGAGCTTCCTCAGCTCCACAGGCGCCTTGACTGTATGTTCAACCCTCTTTGTTATCTCATAGTTCGTTATCTCCTCGGTCTTGCGACGGTCCTCAGAGCCCACGGGGCCGACGGCCTGGTAAGTGGGAATGCCCCCCAGGCCGCCTGTGGGGACATTTGACGTAACGCCGGGAACCGCTCCGGCGGCGCCACCTGTTATCTTTACAGTCTCTTCGCTTTTCTTGCTGTTTCTTACAATCCCCTGGCCGTTTGGGCCCGGCTCATATATTTCGCTGCTCGATTCCTGTTTGTCAAAATTGATATCAGCATTAACCCGCGCTACAGCTTTCATGGGCCCAAGGACGCGGTCGAGCATGCTCTGCAGCCGGGATTCCATGTCCTTTTCAATGGCCTTCTTGGCCTCCAGCTGGGTGGTGGTCAGCGCCGCGAGGGCAAGATCCTCGCCGGTGCCGGTATTTGAGAGGATATTCCCGTGTATATCCAGCACCGTCACATTCTCAGGCTTCAGCCCCTCGACGCTGCTCGCCACGAGCCTGACAATGCCCTGTACCTGCCTCCTCGTGAGGGTGGCACCCGGCACAAGCTTCAGCAGCACGGACGCGGTGGCATCCTGTTGCTTCTCCTCATAAAGGCGCTGCTCGGGGATGACCAGGTGCACCCTTGCCTGATCGACCTCGGACATCTCCGCTATAGTGCGGGCGAGCTCCCCCTGGAGGGCCCTGAGGTAATTGACTTTCTGGGTAAACTCCGTAACCCCAAAACTCGTCCTATCAAATATCTCAAAACCGACGCCGCCCCCCTGGGGCAGTCCCTGCTCGGCGAGGCTGAGCCTCAAGTCATATACATCCTTGTCCGGCACCCTGATCGTCGCGCCGCCATCGTCAAGCTGGTACGGGATCTTCGTTTCCTTTAACTTGGACACTATGGCCGCGGCATCCTGGGTGCTGAGGCTCGTATAGAGGGGGACGAACCGGGGGCCCGGCGCCCTGTTGAGCAGGAGCAATGCAACTGCTACGATGATCAAGACTCCGCCGGCGCCGGCCGCGATCTTCTGTCCCCTGGACATTCTGCTCATGAAGGAAAACCTGGTGCCTGCAGGAGTCCCGGGTTCAGCGGGTGTAGCAGGCGCGGCGGGTGAAGCGGCCGCGGCAGATTGTATATTCCCCTCTGTCACAGCCATCATCTTACACCTGCATCCTCATGATCTCCTGGTAGGCGTCGACGATCTTGTTCCTGATCTGCATGGTCAGCTCGAATGCGAGTCCTGCTTCCTGGGCGGCGATCATGACCTGGTGGAGATCGCGAACCTCGCCCGTCGCAACCCCCCGGGCCATAGCATCCGCCCTGTGCTGCAAGGCGTTCACCTGGTTCAGCGCGTTGCTCAGGACCTGACCGAAGCTCCCGACAAGCGCATCAGCCCCTGCGCCTCCGCCTCCCGGCACGGGCTGCGACCTGAGCTGTTGTGCGTCAGCGGCTGGGCTGATCAAGCCCATCACCTGTGATATCCCGTAGTCCATGTAATTCAGCTCCCTCCCCCTGGGCTTGGGAGCCCGCCGGGCTCCACTTCAGCTATGCCCTGGCTATGCCCTCCCTATTTCAAGGGCTTTCTGGGCCATAGACTTTAGCGCATTTATGGCAGTTACGTTGGCCTCGTAAGCGCGCGTCGCCGATATCATGTCCACCATCTCCTTAATGACATCGACATTCGGCATGGCGACGTACCCGCGCGCATCGGCATCAGGATGCCCCGGATCGTATACCATCCTCAGGGGGGAGGTGTCCTCGGTAATGCCCACTACGACAACCCCACCCCGGGCCCCGGCGTCCCGGTCCCGGCCAGTCGCCCAGGTCTCTCCAGACCCTCCAGCCCCCACCTGAAGCCGATCACTATCAAGCCCGTATTGTGCTGCCACGGCGCTGAATAAAACCTGCTGCCTCCTGTAGGGGCCGCCAGCAGGCGTCCTGGTGGTATTGGCATTCGCTATATTATTGGCTATGACGTCCATCCTGAGGCGCTCGGCCGTAAGGCCCGAGGCGCTTATCATTATTGAAGAAAAGACGCCCATACATCATCGTCTCCCTTCGCTGATAGCCATGCCCAGTATCCTGAACCTGGCCGAAATCAGCTCCGCAACCGCGTTATATGTCAGCGCATTATCCGCAAGCTTTCCCATCTCGCGGTCGATGTCGACACTATTCTGGTCGACCCGGTAGGCGAGCGGGGCCACCTCGACCCGCGGCCGGAACCTGGCGAGGGCTGCCTCCCCTTCCTCGAGGGCCGACTTCAGCGCCTCCTCGAAACTGACCTCGCCTGCCTTGAAACCTGGGGTGTTGACGTTCGCTATATTATTTGATATGACCTCGTGCCTGAGGGACAGGCCATCGAGGGCCTTTGATAAAGCCAGGAAGGTGATATCGCCGAAAAGCCCGTTACTCATAAGAGCCTCCCCCCGCTCATCGCTCATATGCGATCCTATGTCCTGTATAATCCTGTGCGTACAATCTCGTGCGGTCCTACACAATCCCGAGGGTATACTCAAGCAAATATGATGCCATGTAGCCTCATATGCCCCATGCTCGCCCGTCCCGCGCAACCTGCGGTCCATACGGCCCATAGGTAGCATGGGTAGGGGAACGACAAGGAAATGGGACAAAACAAAATACGGATGGGAAAAAAATTCCCATCCGCTATCGTAGATCGCACTTCCATACTGCACGCAGGGCAAACAAAAGGGTTGCCGGTGCTTGCGTGACGGGGCCTTTGAAATTTGGCAGGGCCCTCGCGCCAAATTTCAACGGAGGCGCGCCGCAAGCGCGCCGTCCCCGGAACGCAACACCGGCAACCCTTGAAAAAACGGTGATAATCTTCAAATTTACACTAATGGGCGAGCGCGCTCACCGCATCCCGGATCTGGATCGTGCTCCTCGCAAGGTCAGTAGAGGAGCTTGATTTGGCCTCCTCCAGCGCGATGCTCACCTCTATCTCACCGTACTGGGTCTTGAGCGGGACTACGAGACGCTTGATATTAACCGTCGAAATCACCGTCTTTGCGCCCATGATGAGGGTCGGCGGGGAGATGCGGCATGCATAACCGGCCTTCTCGAGCTCAGCGCTTGCTCCCCCGGTGATCACGTTCCCGATCTCGCTGATTGCGCTTTCGGCCATGCTGTCAAAGGTCTCGACCGGTTGCCCCAACATCGCGCCCACGAGGTTCCTGGCAGTCTCCTCGGACATGCTATACATAACTATGCCCCGGACCTTTCCAACAACCCCGATCATGACGGTGATATCCTTGCTTGTAAACTGCGATTCTTCAATAGAAAGATCGCCCCGGTCGATCTTGGCCTGGACCTCCGTCTGCAGTACATTAAATGCTGCGGATAAGAAAGGATTCACGAATTCCACCTTCACCGGAACTTCCCCCCTGTCTCATTTGACGCTTACTGTTCCTGCGCTCCTGCCTGCAAGAAAATCTACCTGCCTCCGATTTTGCGATAAAAAAAGGGTGATACAATTTCCAGGTCGATCTGGCTCGGATTGATTATGCTTTCAGTCGCGCCGACAAAGAGAATACCCCCGGGCTTCAGCGACCTGCTAAACTTGTGAAACACCTCGTTTTTTGCCGGCTCCGTGAAATAGATCACCACATTACGGCATAGAATCAAATCCAGGTTTGTTTCAAACTCCTCCCTGAGGAGATCCTGCTCCCGGAGGGTAACCATCCTCCTGATGGTTTCCCTGACGCGATAGCCATCGGGGTGTGGTTCAAAGAATAGCTTGAGCCGCTCAGGGCTCACGTTGACCAAGTCCCGCTCCTTGTATACACCAAGGCGAGCCACCTCCAAGATCTCGCTGTCGACATCAGTCGCTAGGATTTGATGCCTCCCGAACGGGGTTGCCTCCTTGAGAATTATGGCCACGGAATACGCCTCGCTCCCATTTGATGTGCCCGCGCTCCATATCTTCAAGCTCGGGCTCCTCTTCAGGAGGTAAGGGATGAAGACGTTTTGCAGTTCCCCGAACTTATCAGGATTCCTAAAGAACTCCGAGACATTTATCGTAAACCAGCTCTTGAACTCTTCACGCCGGGCCTCGTCCCGCTCCAGGAGCCTGGCATATGCCAGGTAGCTGTCGATCCCCAGCCTGCTCATCAAGGTCTTGAGCCTTCGCTCCATCAACGGCCCCTTGTAAGAATTCAAATCTACTCCGGTGATGGCCGAGACCTTGTGGCGGAAATAATCAAATTCGTTGAATCCCATACACCGCTTTCTCCTTCAACACCCGTTCCCCGTTTCCCCTCTGCCCGGCCGGCGTATTACCATAAATCCCATCCAGGCCTCCAGGTCGACGTTCCCAGCTAGATCCCATCCACGGCCTCCGCGATGGCGTCCGCCACGTGGTCCAGTGAAACGACCCTGTCGGCATTCCCCATTTCCACCACAGCGCGAGGCATCCCGTACACTACCGAGGTTTCTTCATCCTGAACGATCGTCCTGCCGCCGGACTTCTTCAGCATGGCCATGCCCCTGGCTCCATCCATGCCCATCCCCGTCAGGATCACACCCACGATGCGGCGCCCAAACACGGGCAAAGCGGACTCGAGGGTTATATCGATGGCGGGCCTGACCCCGTGCAGTGGAGGTCCACCGTTTAGCGCTATGGTCTTGTCTGGCGTCACGACCATATGCAGCCCCCCCGGTGCCACAATCACCTTTCCACGCGAAATCGGCTCCCCGTCCTCTCCCTCTTTGATGTCCATGAGCGAGATTTCATCAAGCCGCATAGCGAGGGACCTGGTAAAACCCGGTGGCATATGCTGGACCACCAGCACCCCGGCATCGAGGTCGCCCGGGAGGCGGGGAACTATCTCTTGTAACGCCCCGGGCCCTCCTGTCGAGCTCCCGATGATCACGAGATTCTCCGGGGGGTTCCCCGGCGTGGCCACCATCCCCGCGCCTGGAGCCCCGCCCGGGCTCCCCGGCAGCGCGCTCAGGCCGACCTCCGCGTCCTTCTTCAATAACGGGACTCGAGTCTGGGGGAAATGGCGCATCCGGTGCGGAAATAACTTCGCGCGACGCGCTATGCGTATTTTGGTTAGGAGCTGGTCCCGCACCTTCTCGATATCGAGGGAGATCGTGCCTGACGGCTTCGGCACGAAGTCGACCGCTCCAAGCCGCAGGGCCTCCATGGTAGTCTCAGCGTTCTCCTGCGTCAGGCTGCTCAGCATCACAACGGGCGTCGGCACCTCGCTCATTATGCGCTTCAGAGCCGTAAGCCCGTCCACCTTTGGCATCTGGACATCAAGCGTGACGACATCCGGGAGTAGGACCTTGATCTTCTCCAGGGCGTCGCCCCCGTCGCGCGCAGTAGCCACAACCTCCATATCAGGATCGCTTGCGACCATCTTAGATATAACCTTGCGCATAAAAGCGGAATCGTCCGCAACAAGCACTCTAATCTTTCCCATCGAGATTCCTACCGCCTCCGGGCCCCGAAATCAACCAGTAAACCTGGCTATCTATAAAGCCGGCTGGAAGGCTGGCTAGCCCACGAATTTCTTGACAGCTGCGAGAATCCTATCCGGCTGGAACGGCTTGACTACGAAGTCCTTTGCGCCAGCCTTTATGGCATCGAGAACCATCGACTGCTGGCCAAGAGCGCTGCACATAATTATCTTGGTATCATTATCTACCTTCTTTATCTCCTTTACGGCAGTTATACCGTCCATAACTGGCATGGTGATATCCATCAAGACCGCATCAGGGCGCTCGCTTATGTACTTCTCCACGGCCTCGGCGCCATTAGTCGCCTCAATTACCTCGTAACCGTTTTCTTGGAGAAGCTTCACGGCCCGCATGCGCATAAAAGCTGCATCATCCACTACAAGGATCTTGCCCATTCTTCCCCCCACCTCTGACACTTGACACTAGCGTCATCCATCAGCCATCAGGCTGTTTCAGACTGCCATCGCTTCAAACTGCTATGGTTTCAGACCTGGGTACGCCCCTCATGAGCCCTGGGATGTCCAGTATGAGGGCGACGCTCCCATCGCCAAGAATGGTGGCGCCTGCTATACCGGGAACCTCGCCGATCAGGCCGCCCAGGCTCTTCAAGACGACCTCCTGCTCACCGATGAGGGTCTCCACGGTGAGGCCAACCTCCCTGCCGCCGGTATTCACTATGACGATGAACTCATCTGCCCCGCCACACCCGTCGCCGTAGAAGGATTCCCCGAGCCTGATCAGGGGAAACACCCTATCGCGCAGGGCCACAACCTCCTGGCCCTTGACCACATGCAGCTCGCTCGAGTTCAGCTTTATGATCTCGAGGATTGACGAGAGGGGGATCGCATAGGTGCATTCGCCGATACCAACCAGGAGCGCCCTTACGATTGCAAGAGTAAGCGGCAATCTTATACTAAACGTCGTGCCCTTGCCAACCTCGGTCTTGATCTCGATCGAGCCATTTACGCGCTCTATATTCTTCTTGACAACATCCATCCCGACGCCTCGGCCCGAAACCTCGCTCACCCTCCTGGCCGTGCTCAGGCCCGGCAGGAAGATCAGCTCGAGGGCCTCGTCCCTTGACAGACGGGCCGCAGCCTCCTGGCTGATCAAACCCTTGCGAACCGCGGATTCCTGGACGCGGGTGGGATCAATGCCGGCGCCATCATCCGAGACCGTTATTAGGATTTGATTCTCCCTGTGGCAAGCCGAAAGCCTTATCGTGCCGGATGGGCTCTTGCCCGCCTTAACGCGCTCCCCGGGCGGCTCAATCCCATGATCGACAGCATTCCTCAAGAGGTGAATCAGGGGGTCCCCGATCTCCTGCAGGACGGACCTGTCGAGCTCGGTCTCCTCGCCCTCGATGATGAACTCCACCTGTTTCCCCGCGCCCTGCGCGAGATCGCGGACCATGCGCGGGAACTTCTTGAAGATGCTGTCAAGCGGCAGCATCCGGGCCTTCATGATCTCCTCTTGAAGCTGGCTCGTCGTCCGGCCTATGTGGCCCGCGGTGAGGTTCAACTCCTCAGCCAGGTCAGCAGCCTCCCCCCGGGTCGCAAGATCCTGCAGGATTTGAGCTAACCGCGTCCGGTCGATTACGAGCTCACCGACCAGGTTCATGAGCTCATCAAGCAGCTTCACGTCCACGCGCACGCTGCGGATCGCTGACGACGAGATCCGGAGACCGCCGCCCGCCGCAACCGCTCCCGGTGCCCCAGCTGCCGCTCCCGCCGCGCTGGTTGATTTCGACTCCGCTGCCCCGGATCCGGGCTCGGATCCGGGTGCGCCCGCCGTCGCAGGCCTTGTCGCAACTGGTTCGGGTATGATGCCCCCCTCGCCCACCTGGAGGCGGCGAATGTCTACCTTCGTAACATCGGGGATCGCGACAACGGCCTGGCGTAGGGCCTCACGCGGGGCCTGTGTCAGAAATAATACCTCCAGGTGATTGCCGACCCTCTCTTCCTCGATTTCATCGAGGCTGGGGCTGGACTCAACAACCTTACCGTTCTCGCCCAGGGCGAGGATCACCTGGTATGCCCTGACCGCTGGCATTATGCTATCAGGAGCGAGCTCCACGGAGATCCGCAGAGCCTCGTAACCATCCTTAACCCCCTGGCGCAGCTGCTCCTGGACGCTCTCGCTGGATTCGCCCTCCATCACCTGCTCTTCCGACCCGGGCGGCACTGTCGCACCGTATTCACCGGGCCCGGCAGCGACCAGGGCCGCCTGCGTAACCGGCGCAACCTCCGCGACCGGTGCGCCCGATACGCCCGATGCAGTCGGTGCAGCCGCCACAACTGGTACCCCTCCTACAGCTTGTACACCTAGCGCGGCCGGCGCAGGGGCGACCGTGACCCCGTCCGCAGGGCTGAGCTCTCCACGTTCCACGACCTGCCTGAGCCTGGCAAGCGTGACCCCGAGCAGCTCGACCGCGGCCTCCTCTCCCGTCCTCACCTCGTCAACGAGCGCCCGCATAAGGTCGAGCGACGAGAATAATAGGTCGACAAGGCCCCCCACCACCTCGATCCGGTGGCTCCTGAGCCTATCAAACACCCCCTCGACAGCGTGCATGAGCGCTGTGAGACGCTGGTGGCCCAGGGTCGCAGCGGACCCTTTGAGAGTGTGAGCTGCGCGGAATATCTCCTGGAGGAGATCCTCATTATCGGATTCATCCTCGAGACGCAAAATATCCCTCTCGAGAATGTCAAGGAGTTCTTCCGCCTCGTCCAGGAATACCTTAGTTTCCTCGGGGGTTAAATTCCCATCAAACTCCATAGATATCTCCCCCGCTATTACGCTTCTTCAACCTCCGCAAGCTCGTCAACTTCCCTTTTATCGAGGAGCCTGCTCATGTTGAGAAGGATGATCAGCCTCTCCTCGAGTCGCGCGATCCCCTCTATGAACTGGGCATCAACATCCACGACGATGGACGAAGGGGGCTCAATGGAATCCGAAGGTATCCTGAGCACCTCCGAGACTGCATCCACAACGACTCCAAGCGTATGTTCGCCGATCTCCACCACGACGATCCTCGTGTCTCTCGTGTGCTCCACAACGGGCAGCTCAAATCGCTTGCGAAGGTCGATCACCGGTATGACGTTCCCGCGCAGGTTTATTATCCCCTCAATGAAATCGGGCGCCCGCGGGACCCGCGTAATCCGCTGGACGGTAATAATCTCGCGCACGCTGCTGATATCAATGCCGTAATCCTCATCGCCGAGCTTGAAGACAACGAGCTGCCTCTCCACCGCTTCCATTCCCGCTGCTGTAGCCTCTCCCACGCTTATCCCCCCGTTCTCCCCGAATTACCTTACCACACCACTTGCCTTTCTCTGCTCGACTAACCGGTCAGACTTTGCCTGTCCAATCGCTTAAACCGTGAACTGGTTCGCCACTGCGCGCAATTCCTCGCTGAGCTGGGCCAAGGACTTCGCGGCGGCCGCCACTTCGTTGATGGACGCCGTCATTTCCGCAACCGAGGCCGAGACCTCCTCCGCTGCTGCTGCGCTCTCCTCCGAGATTGCGGCTATATTCGCGATATCCTGCTCGACCCGCTCGCTATTCCTGGCCATGGCCCGGGTTGCCTCCAGGTTAGCCCGGGCTATGCTCGCGATCCTATCCACTGCCTTGCTCACCCGGGATGCGCCCTCATTGAGGCCCTCGGTGAACGCGGCAACCTGCTCCAGGCTTTTCTGGCCCTTGGCTGTGACATCCAGTATCGCCTCGAGGGCCTTGCCGGCATCCCTGGCGAGCGCGGAGCCATTCCGCACCTCCTCGGTGCCCTTGACCATCGCCTTGACAGCATCCTGGATGCCGCCGGTAATATGGCTCAGAAGCCCCGCTATCTCCTTTGTGGCCCTGGACGAGCGCTCCGCGAGCTTGCGCACCTCGTCGGCGACCACGGCGAAGCCGCGGCCGTGCTCGCCGGCGCGCGCAGCCTCAATGGCAGCGTTCAACGCGAGCAGATTTGTCCGCTCCGCTATATCATCGATGACCTCGATTATCGTGCCGATCTGCTGCGATTGCTCACCCAGTTGATTTATCCTCGAGGCTGCATCCGCAACGACCTTCTCAATTCCGGACATATTGGCGACGACCTTGCTCACGGCCTCGCTCCCCGCCGCCGCGCTCCGATCGTTGGCCGAGGCTGCTGCGGCTGCCTCCTGGATCATGGAAACTGCCCTGTGGATGTTTTCAACCATGTCTTCCACGACCGCGACCGCCTCAGACGCGCCGGCGGCCTGCTCCTCTGCGCCCCTTGCAATCTGCGCGATCGCGCCCCCCATCTCCGATGTGGCCCCGGACGTTGCCTGGGCCGCGGCAGATTGCTCGGTCGCCCCCTTAGCGACCTGTTCGATCGATGCCGCTATCTGCTGGGTGCTCTTCACGGCCTCGTCCATCGACGCCGACAGCTGCTCGCCTGACGCCGCAACCCGGCCGGCGATGTCCATGCTCTGGCGAATGATGCCCCGCAGGCTCCCCACGAACTGGTTGAACGCCCCTGCGAGCTGGCCTGTCTCATCGCTGCTCTTAACCCTTATCTCCTTTGTAAGGTCTCCCCCACCGGCCGCGATGGCCGCCAGCTGGTCCTTTATCGCCAGAATCGGCCTGGCAACTGCGCTGGTGAGCAGGAGGACGACTATAAACGTCGCAAGAAGCCCGACCACAACCAGCATTAGTGAGCTGGAGGCCAGCTTACGCGCCTCATGCGTAATCTCGTGCTCGGGAACAGTCAGCGCCAGCGACCAGCTGGTATTGGGGACGGGCGCGTGGACCAGCATCATCTCGGAGCCAGCACCCCCAGTGCCGCCCGGGCTCAGGCTGTAGCGGGCTATGCCGCTCTTGCCGGCGACCATCTCCTTTACAGCACTGGCGAGGCGGGCATCCTTGCTTTCCAGCAGGTTGCCGCGGAGATGCGCATCTTTCTCGCTCCCGCCCGCTATCAGGCTTCCATCGCCGCCCACGAGGTAACTCTGGCCGGTTTCCCCGAGTTTAATATCGGCAATAATCTTAGCAAAGGACTTCAATGAAATCAGGCCAACCAGGACGCCATTGATAGCACCGAAGGTGCCGTTTATTGGGACCGCGATGGCTATCATGGAGCCGCCTATGCTCTTGAAGCTTACCACATCCGAGATGTAGGGCGTCCCCGAAAGCGCCTTCTTGAAATATTCTTCGTCCCCTATATTCCCAACGGCCTCCAGCGGGTCCCGGTATGTCCCATCAGGGCCCGCTATCACGACCATTTCATAATTGCCGAGCGTCGGCAGGATCGCCCTGAGGTACGGCCCCTGCTGGCTCCAATCCATCGATTGAATCGCCGGCATCGAAGCCAGGAAGTTCATCTCTACCAGCCGGGCGGAAAGCCACTCGCTGACGTTTTGAGCCCCCAGCCTGGCTAGCTTCAACCCGGATTCCTCCGTCTCGCCAGTCAGGAGGCCGGCGGCGGTTCGATAATTGAGGAATGTAATAGAGCCCATTGATATGATAATAATGGCAAGGATAACCAAGAGAAGCCTTGTTTTTATGCTCTTCATTTTTTCCCCTCGCCTCCCTGACCTTCCCCGTCCGTCCACCGATTCACCCTCTTACCTAACTTATATCGGCATATTCGGGCGAAGGCTTTAGCCAAATCTAACAAAAACGTCCTAACATGCGGGTCTGCCTGCGGGGGAAAAATAAATTGGGGGTGAGTAAGTATGGGTCGGAACCGCAGCATTGTCTCGGATGAGGTGAAATACGAGATCGCACGCGAACTCGGTTTCGCTGATAAAATCAAGGTAGATAATGGCGCCTACGACTACAGCGATATCACCACCAGGGAGGCTGGCCTCATCGTCCGGGGCCTCATTCAAAAGGCCGAGGAAATGATGGCCAACCAGATGAGGAGGTAAGGGTCTTTCGACCCTTGCCCCCCTTCACTTCTTCAGCCTGTAACTCTTCGCGCCACCAGGCTGTGCGCCGCTATCCCGCCCTGCCTCCTGCCTCGCTCTACCTAGCCCTCCATTCGAGCTCTACTGTGGCTCTGCCGGGCTCTGTTTAAGCTGTCGGGCTCTATTCAAATGGATTGATGATGAGCTTTGCATCGGCCTCGTCTTCTTCGTGCTCGTCTTCATCGCGTCTAAAAACACCGATGCTTCTAGAAACTAGTTTATAAACAAAGGGGATATCGAGGAGGCGCTTGCCGCTCTCAATGGCGAGCGCCGTCGCAAGGCAACATTTGGCCTCATATTCGTATTTATCATCGACGTGCAGCAACATGTAGGCCATTTCCTCAAACCGGTATTTAAAACGCCGGCGGCCCTCGTTTTTGAAGAGCTCCTCCGCCGCATCCGCCAGGATACGCTCAACTCGCTCATTACGAGTCATAGGATCCACGACGATGACACCCCGCAAGGCCTCTTCAGCCTTCTCACTATATTTCCAGGCTATCTCAGGCTCAAGGCCCCAGCTCGCAAATACCCCCTTGAATTTCTCCATAGTTATTGAATCCGAGCTTCTTGGATCTAATAGCCCGGCCGCGCCCTCTAAAAGGCTCTTATCCTGGAAGACGGCGCCCGCATCGAGCTCCGAATATACCGGATGCCGGTCGTATGCGGATCTCCTGTCCCCTATGGCCTCCTTCCAGAGCGCATACGCCTCGGGGAATCTGGTCTGCGTCTCTTCGTTTCTCCTGGCAGCGTCCTGCACCGCAAAGAGGCAGTATTCGGGGTCGATATCGATTACAGGGAATCCCCCTCCCTTCCCTGCATCAATTTCCCTCTGGAAGCCTCGCTTGCTTTTGGGCCCCAGAAATCCCTCTACTATGCCCGCGGTTTCATTGATGAGAAAGTCGGCAGCCACAGACCTGCCCGGGTACGGCCGTATAAAGGCGTAAACTATGCGATTCCCATCGCAATCGATAACCGTAGCCGCGGCCTTTATAATCTTCCCCATCCTCTCCCGATCCCGGCTCTTCTCCTTGTCTCCGGCCGGCGGCGCCTGCACCAGGGCGGCTGCCTCGTCCTGAGCCTGCAGCGCCGGCTCGATCCCCCATGATTTCAACTGAAAAAGCGCCCTTCTGGCCTCCTTGCGGAGGGACTTAGCGCCGGGGCTATCGGCGGGACCGCCCGCGATGCCAGCTAGCCTGTCAGCGCTCGAAGTGGATTTTAGATAGCCCAGGGCCCCGGCGGCTGCCAGGGCGACCCTGAGCGACTGCGGATCCTCGGAATCCGCTCGATCCACGAGGGAGCCTAAAAATCCCAGTGCCTTGTCGTGTGCGGCCGCATCACCGTTGCCACCTTCGGCGACGCGCCTCAACCTGGCCCGGAGCTCCTCCTCAGGCATAGAACGGAAGTCATCAATATCAAACTCAAGACCAAAGCCGGGATTTTCAGTCTCCTGGACATCCTGGATATCCTTGGATTCCTGATTTTCCCTTTCCTGATTCTCCTCCATAAACACCCTTCCTAAGAAAAATCCCTGCCAGACATTATGTCTTGCCGGATTTTACGTCTTGCTTGTCCCATTGGCTTCGCTGAATCGCCTCATTATGGCGGCGTTGATCTCCTCTCTAGCCTTGGAGGTTATGGGATACGCAACATCCCGGAATTCGCCGTCCGGCGACTTCTTGCTCGGCATCGAAACGAACAAGCCCTTCGGACCTTCGACAATGCGGATATCCTTCACAACGAATGCACCATCAAGGACTATCGAGGCAACCCCTTTTGTCCTCCCCTCACCGTTTAGCTTCCTCACGCGCACCTCTGTAATATTCATCGAAATGTACACCCCCACAGCAAGAATTTGATAGATTGATGGAATATATATTCCATATAATGTATCAAAATCCTGCTTATGGAAGAAAATATCTATTGACCTTCGACAACCCACTGGCTAGGCCTTACTATCGCCCTCTTGGCCTCCTCATCCACGCCCTCGAGGACCATAAGGGACACGAAATCCGAAACCAGCTTCTCCCGGGGCTCGGCGGTGGCTATGAGCACACCGATGCCGACGGTCTCCGCCCCGAACTCCCGCACGAGATCGCTCAGTCCCTTTGCGCTGCCGCCGCCCTTCATGAAATCATCGATAATGAGCACCCTCGCCCCCTCGGGTATGGCGCGCCGGGCGAGCGACATCGACTGGAGCCTTTTCGTTGACCCCGAAACGTAATTGATGCTGACTATCGGCCCCTCCGTGACCTGGCTGTCGCGGCGGGCGATGGCGAGGGGCACGTTAAATGCCGCTGCCGTCATAAACGCTGGAGGTATACCCTTCGTCTCGACCGTCAGGACGCAGTCGGGCATAACACCGGCGAACGTGCTCGCAAAGACGCGGCCAGCCCGCGTCATATGAGAAGGGGAAAACAAAAGGTCTGTCATGTAGACAAACCCTCCCGGCAGGATCCTCTTGGGACTGGCGAGCTCTTCGCAGAAGTCCCGGACCACTCCGGCGATCTCGTCCCCCCAGAGATAAGGGATGAACCGGACACCCCCTCCAGCCCCGGCCACAGTCTCGATCTTTCCCAGCCGGAGGTCTTCAAAGGCGCGCTTTATAATGGCTACATCCTCGCTGATGCTCGACTTCGCGGCGTTGAAAGCCTCCGAAAAACGACCCAGAGGGATCAGGGAGTGGGGGCGGTCGATCAAATCCTTGGTTATAGCTACGAGGCGTTCACTCCTGGGCAGCTTTCCCATAACGAACTCTCCATCGCCTTTCGCTTCTGGCTTATTACCCCTCGCTCAGCACCCAGACCGCTGCCCGGCGCCTGCGCTGCTGGCGGCCGCGCCACCAGAACCCGCGCTACCGGCACCTGCGCTGCCGGCTCTCGCGCCACCGGCGCTCACGCTGCCCAGCACGGACCTGGCAAACTCCAGGTGGGCAGGTTTATCAACATCCATAGCAATCTCGGCATAGGGCGTGAAAACGCCCGAGCCCTTGAGGCCTGTAAGGCGGTGAAATCGCTCCTCGATATCCCTGACGCGGAGTGTTCCAAAAAGGAATTTAACGGCGCACCTGACCCCGAGAACGGAGAGCATCAGCCATGGCTTCTTGCGAGAGACCACGGCCATATCCACGAGCTTTCTACACTTATCGATAGCGGCAGGGCGGACAACCATGACGTTCCCGCCCGTGAGGACCCCATCCGCGATCTTCATATACGTCCGTTTAATGCCAGAGAAGCGGGCGTCGTTCGTTTCCTTTGTGACCACCGAATAACAAATATCCGAATCCAGCTTCTCACACCGCTCCAGGAAGTCCTCGACCGCCCCGGAGGTAAGGAGTGGCAGGTCTCCGGTGGCAACGAAGACCCTGTCCTGTGCGCCGGCTCCAAGCTCCCTGACCCCTATATCGAGGTTCTCCAGGATGGACCGGCCCCGGTTCGCAAAGCGAACCCTGCCTGCGGGTATGTGCTCGTCTATGAGACCTGGCGCACTCTCGAGGGCCTCCCCGGGGCCGACAACCACGATATTCCCTATGCCCCTCGCGCCTGCGATCGCATCGATCACATAACCCACCATGGGCTTCCCGTTTATCTCTATCAACGCCTCATACCTGGCCGGGTCAAGGTCCTTCAGAGGGCCTTCATTATCCGCGCCGGCTAGAATCACCGCATCCACCATGCCTGCTCTCCCCCTCTCCCGACGCATTCTCTTTCCTTAACCATCACCCCGGCCGGTGCTGCACCGCATACAAATACCCGGACGCCGGCACCAGATGCACCAGATACAGATGTGCCCGCGATACCAGTATCTCTGGAGATGTCTCTGGAGGATATCTCCTCGCGTACCCGTAAGGCGCTCTCCCTGCTCCGCACCAGGCCTATAACCGCGGGACCGCTACCCGACATCACAGCTCCAAGCGCGCCCCGGGCCACCAGCATCTCCTTTATCCGCGCGATCTCCGGGTTTCGCCGGGCCGTTACCGCCTCGAGCGCGTTCCACAGCGCTCCCGCGAGCCCCTCTATATCCCTGGACCGGGCCATCTCTATGGCCTTCGCCGTGTTTGACCCGCGCGGCCTGTACGTAGCTGCGGTTGCAGCTGCAGCTGCGGCGGGGCCGCAACTCGCGGAAGCTGCAACCGCGCCGCAAACCGAACTACCGCGATCACCCGGCCCACCGGGATTACCTGATTCACCGGGGTCACCTGGTTCACCGGGGTTGCCAGGATCGTCGAGGCTGCCGGGATCGCCGAGGAGGACATCAAATTGCCTGTACACATCAGCGGTCGACACCTTGATCTGCGGCACGACAAGCACAAACCAGGCGCCCTCCAGCGGCGGCAACTGCTCGATGAATTCGCCTTTACCCCGGGCCACGGCGGTCCCCCCCGTGAGGCAAAAGGGAACATCAGCCCCAACCCTGGCGCCGATCTCCACCAATTCGCTTGCCTGCAGGCCAAGGCCCCAGAGCTCGTTGAGCCCGAGAAGCGTTGCGGCCGCGTCAGCGCTCCCACCTGCGAGGCCGGCTGCAACGGGAATCCTCTTGTGGATCTGGATACGCGCACCGCGCGCACCCAATCTCGCGCCGCACGAGGTGGCAAGAGCCAGAGCGGCCTTAGCCGCCAGGTTCGTGCTATCCGCCGGCACATCAGGGGAATCCGACCATATCTCGATGCCCGGCCCGCCATCGCTGACCCTCACGATGTCCGCGAGGTCAACGGATTGCATCAAACTCTCGATCTCGTGATAGCCGTCAGGACGTCTGCCGAGGATGTCGAGGGTCAGGTTGACCTTTGCCCTGGCGGCCAGCAAAATATGTCCCATGCGTAGTCCCGCTAACTCCTTGACGGCCCTTTTAACCGCCTTCCTCCGACTAACTCTGCAACCTCCAGCCCTTCAACTAGCTTTAATTGGCTATTTCTCGGGAAATTCCTGCCGGGTTCTAGCGCCTGAGCCCAAAAAGTCTCGCGAAGAAATTCCTTATGCCCCTGAATATAACAACAAGGATATTGGCCCTGCTCACATCCTCCCCTGCAACTACATCGATCTTCGCGAGCTCCTTGCCTTCGAGGGATATTGTATATTCGCCCACCTTCTGGCCCTTCTTGACCGGTGCGGTCAATCTCTGCTGCTTGAAGGCCTTATCTATAAAATCCTCTTTGCCCCTTTCAACAACTACGCCGAAGTCGGCCTGGACTATCGCGGGCACCGTCTCCTTCGTCCCTCTAGCGACCTTCGCGTCAGCGACCTTATCTCCCTTTTTCGCAATGGGAACCCGCACAAAATTCCTGAAGCCGTAGTCGAGAAGCTTGATCGATTGAGTAACCCTTGCCTCGTCGCTATCCGCCCCAAGAACAACCGAAATCAGGCGGAAATCATCGCGCCTGGCCGTTCCCACGAGGCAGTAACCCGCCTCCTCGGTCATGCCGGTCTTCAGGCCGTCGGCCCCGCGATATCTCCTTATAAGTTCATTTGTATTCTTCAAGGGATACACACCATCGGGCACCGCCGGGCGCGGGATCTCAGTAAGCCACTGCGATGTCCATTCCAGGACCTTAGGGTGCTTCAGGAGCTCGCGAGCCATGACTGATATATCATATGCGCTGCTGTAATGATCAGGGTCAGGGAGGCCGTCAGGATTGACGAAATGGGTATCCTTCATGCCGAGCTGTTTTGCGCGTTCGTTCATCATTGCTACAAAGTCATCCTGACTCCCCGCTATGTATTCAGCGACGGCCGTCGAAGCATCGTTGGCGGAGACGATCGCTATGGCCTTCATCATATCCCCGAGGGGCATCTCCTCCCCCTCTTTGAGCCATATCTGGGAGCCGCCAATCGAGCTTGCGTAGGTGCTTGTCCTGACCGTGTCTGTCAGCTTGATCTTTCCGGCCTCGACCTCCTCCATGACGAGGAGCATCGTCATGATCTTAGTTATGCTGGCGGGAGGGACCCTCATGTGGGTATTCTTCTCATATAGAATCTGACCGGTGACGGCGTCGATCAGGATCGCCGCTTTCGCATCGATCGATGGCTTATACGCGTGAGCTCCCGGAGAGGCGAGCAGATTAGCTACAAAGAAGCTGGCAATGAAGATGAGTATGAGTCCGAACGTGATGGTACGGCTTGTTGTAAGCATCTTATCGGCTCCTTTCGTCTTTACCAGTTAATATCACCTGTTTGCTGGGGCGTTATGCACTCTCTGGAAGATATTTCATGGCATAGCCTCCTACTGGGCCCGGGTCCACCCTCACCCGCGCCTATACCCACGCCTACGCCTACCGTCTCATAATCCGTAATTCATATGGCCCACCATTCCCTATCCCTATCCCTATCCCTATAGCCTATCGTCTCCTATACACCCTATACCTTTTCTACAGACCACGGAGATGACCCAATTACTTCCAGAGGCATTTTCATTCTTTGGGGCGCCGCAGAGCGGCATGGGAGTCTACCTCGGAAATGAATATTATCCCAACTAAAGTCATTTCCATTCTCTGGCGGTGCCGCTAATATGACATGTAGGCCTTACCATAAGCTGCTACACTCGCATACGCCATATACACTTTCCCCATGGAACCTACCCGCCGCCCGTGGCGGCCGGTATACGATACGCATATGATATAGGCGAGAGCTTCCGGCTGGCTGGTGTCGCCAGGATACAGGGCTGCGCCAAGTTGAGTTGGGCTGGAATTCTACAAATTCCACATAATTGTTCCATCTACTAACTACTATCTACTGTATCGTTCTACTATATCGTTCCATCTACTTACTATAGTTTAACAGAGGCGCGCAAGCCATCGCAATACTCGCCGGCAATAACCGGCAATGCCGCGATAATGTAAATTATAGGATGTTCGGGAGGGGAGCGAAAATGGGTAGATCACCGCAGAAACCGCGTGTATTCAAGCGAGGCGACAGGGGGCCAATGATAGTCGAGGCCCAGGAAAGGCTGGCGAGGCTGGGTTTTGATGCCGGCCAGGCCCAGGGGTATTTCGGCTCCAGGACCTATGAGGCGATCAAGGCCTTCCAGGAGGCCCATGGGCTCGAGGTAACATGCGAGCTGGACTCCCCAACCTGGAGGAAGCTCTTTGATCTCACTGACCCGGAGGACTACCCTGAGGGTTTGATGACTCCCGGAACTCCCGGAGCGGGCGAGCCATTGCTTCGGGGATGGGGGCCCCAAGTGGGAAAAAAGGTACAGAATGACGCGGCGAAACGGGCCATCGTCATAAGTGTGACCGAGCACGCCCTCGGGCTTTTTGAGGAAAATACCCTCACACGCAAGTACCCGGTCGCCGTCGGTAAACCTTCAACCCCAACGCCCCTCGGGAGCTTCAGGGTGATCGAGAAGGTCATGAATCCGGGAGGCATGCTCGGTACAAGGTGGATGGCCTTTACATATGAGATGCACGGTATACACGGCACAAATCACCCCGAGCTGATTGGGCAGGAGGTATCCAACGGGTGCGTGAGAATGCACAATGAAAATGTCGAGGAGCTATATGACATGGTCCAGGTGGGGACGCCCGTCGTGGTAATCCAGGGGGCTGTAGAGGCCTGGCCGGGGGCAGGGACGGCAGCAGGAGGGACCGGCGCAGGGACCGACGCCGGCGGGGCGAGCGGAGCTGGTGGGACCGGGGGAACTGATGGAACCGGACGTCAAGGTGCGAGCGTGGGAGCCGGAGCCGGCGTTGGAGCGGGCGTAGGTGCAAATGCAGGCCCCGGTGCGAGTCCAGGGACGGAGACAGGCACGGGGACGGGGAAGCCGGCCCCCAAGGATTCAAACGAGCCGTCAGGGTGGGATGGCAATAGCGGCGGCGCACAGGTTTCCAGAACATATACCGTGCAGCCCGGCGACACCCTGTGGAAGATCGCAATGCAGTTTGGGACGACGGTGGATGCCTTGACGAGGCTGAATGGCATCAAGAATCCGGATTTGATCTATCCGGGGCAGGTTCTAAGGGTAGGGTAATACTCCTAACCTCATATGACACATCTGACACATCTCTTTTTATTGACAAATTCATAGCAGCGTGCTATCTTTAAATTGATGTATACATTATATCTACTATGATGTATACATACTGACTTCGAGGTGAGTACAATGGCTTTGAAACGAAAGCAAATCTACCTGGATGAAAAGAGCGACGAGCTCCTGAAGAAATGGGCGAACCTCAAAGATGTCTCGGAGGCTTCTATTATTCGCGAGGCGGTGAACTCCTATCTTGTAAATCTGGAGCACCAAGATACCCCCAAGGGACCTGATGACCCTCTCATCCATATTGTGGGTATGTATGAAGGCGAAATTCCACCCGATGTGGCCATAAACCACGATAAGTACATCTATCGAAAGAGCCAAGGAAGTGGAGAGATTGATGAATGATGGTCTTCGTTGATACCTCAGCATGGGTTTCCCTGATTGCTAAGAAAGATCCATATCATGAGGAGGTCGCCCGCAAATGGAGTGAGTTGTTGGAGCATAATGCGGGGCTCGTAACCTCCAGCGATGTTTGCTCCGAAACCCTCACGCACCTCCGCTACAATGCAGGACACAGTGTAGCGTTATCATTTTACCGTTCTCTCAAATCCGCTCAGGCCCAAAACCGGATACTGATCGATTGGGTGAGCCCCGCTATATTCGAGAAGGCCTGGAATCTATTCCAGCGCTACGATGACCAAGTTTTCTCTATGGTAGACTGTACAAGCTTTATAATCTGCAAGAAAAGGCGCATCAAAACAGCGCTTACTCTGGACAAGCATTTCATTATTATGGGCTTCGAGGCAATCCCAAATCCAGGTAGTAACATGCGGTCTTCTCGCCTGTGACCAGATCCCGGGCGAGGTGCCTCAGTAAAAAATTGATCAACATGGGAAGGAATTTGCCGGCGGGCGTCGAAGTAACTAAATTGAGCGAAACGTTTGTCTAAACATTTCCCCCTTGCGTAGCCTTGCATAGCAGAACATCGCTTGCACGGCAAAAAGGGCATCGCGAGAGAGGCGAGGGGACAACCCTCGCCAAAAACAAAGCGGATCCAAGACCAAAAACGGATCACGGACAAAGAGCGAGACAATCTCCGGAGGAGCTGACATCTAGCAAAACGTTTGTCCGATAGCCAATTATCAACAACCCGATAACCGATTATCAACTAATCGCCAACTAATCACCGACCAATACCAACTGATCAATGCCGGAGCGTGACGGAGCGCCATGGCCACCATGAAAGATGTAGCAAAAAGAGCCGGGGTCTCGGTATCCACGGTCTCACATGTCCTCAGCGAGACGAAGTACGTAAGCCCCAGACTCCGGGAGAGCGTCCTCAAGGCGATGCGCGAATTGAACTACCAGCGCAATCAGATCGCGAGAAGCCTGAAGCGCAACCGTTCGGAGGTTATAGGGCTCATAGTTCCCGACCTGACCACCCCGTTCTTCACATCCATAGTGGACGGGGCCGAGAGGGTCGTGGACGCTAATAGTTACAGCCTGATCTTGGGGAACTCGAGGGGGCTCCACGCAAAGGAGCTCCAGTACCTGACGGTGTTCGCCGAGCGATGCGTGGAAGGCCTGCTGGTGACATCATGCGGCGGCATCACCTCCAACCGTGTTATAGAGCTCAGGTCGTCCGGGATCCCGGTGGTGCTCATCGACCAGTTCCTTCCCGACTGCGAGGCGGATTCGGTGCTGACAGATAGCAGGGAGGCGATCATCAAGGGGATAGGTTACCTGGCGGCGCTCGGGCACCGGCGGATCGCGACGATCTCAGGGCCTGTGGAGCGGGGCTTTTTCACATCGAAAGAACGGCTCGAAGCCTACCTGGAGGGCTTGAGGAGGTATGGGCTGGAGGAGGACTCGAATCTGATCCTAAACGGCGGGTTCTCGAAGCCCGGCGGCAAACGCGCCATGAAGCAGTTGATCGGGTCAGATAACCTGCCTACTGCTGTGTTCATTGCCAATGGCCTCATGACCATAGGGGCTATCGAGGCCCTCGAAGAGGCCGGCCTCTCTGTCCCCGGGGATATCTCCATCCTGGGTTTCGATGATATACACGACTGGTTCCCCGGGATGAGGACATCGATAACGACATTTCGCCAGCCTTCGTTTGAGATGGGCGCCCAGGCCGCCGACCTGCTCTTTCGCAGGATTCGCGGGGAGAGCAAGGACGCGCCGCCAAGGTCGGTAAGGCTGCCCGTCAAGTTCATCGTGCGCGATTCGTGCGCCCCGCCCCGGGAGAGGACCCTCGAGGTCAGGGCCGGCACTTGAGTCAAAGTCGTGAGGTGAGATTCACGCCTGAGCCAAGGCCGAAAGATAGGCACTTGGCATCCGGATCAAGGTCGCGAGGTGAGCGGTTGGATCAAGATAACAAAGTGAGCGCTTGAGATTCGGGGCCCGGCGCCCTAAAAGGGATCATGCCCGGCGGCTAAACGGGGTCAAATCACGAGATTAGATCACGAGATCAGATCATAAGGCGAGGAGAATACAGAATGATTCCACAAGCCAGCATAAATAAGACTTTGCCGTATCGCACTATCCATCTGGATTTTCACACCTCCCCTGAAATCACGCCAATTGCCGGGGATTTCGACCCGGCGGATTTTGTCGAGACGCTGCGCTCGGCGCACGCCAATTCCATCACCTGCTTTGCCCGCTGCCACCACGGCATGTGCTATTACCCCAGCAAGGTGGCGCCCGTGCACCCGGGCCTGAGCCGTGACCTACTGGGCGAGATGATCGAGGCGTGCCACAGCGCGGGAATGAGAATCCCGGTTTATACCACGGTAGTGTGGGATGAGTATTCAGCCGCCAACCATGCGGACTGGCTCCAGGTGGACGAGGAAGGCAAGCTGGTCGGGCGCCCTCCGTTTGGCAACGGGTATTCACAGTGGCGCTACCTCTGCATGAATAGCCCCTACGTCGATTACCTCGCCGCCCATGTGGAGGAGTTGGTGAGGGCCTACGACATCGATGGGCTGTTCTTCGATATAACATTCCAGCACACGCCTGGCTGCGTGTGCAACCATTGCATGGCGAGCATGAGGAAACTGGGACTGGACCCGGAAAGCGAGGCCGACCGCCGGAAGCACACCCTCATCGTCGAGCGCAATCTTATGAAGCGCATGACCGACCTGGTGTGGGACATCAAGCCGGGGATTGATATATTCTTCAATGGACGCCTGCGCCTCACCCCCCAGGTCCAGAACGGAATACGTCCCGAGGCCGGTTACTTCAGCCACTTTGAAATCGAATCGCTCCCATCGGGCCAGTGGGGCTACGACCACTTCCCGATGTATGCCAGATACTACAAGAACCTCGGGAAGGAGATCCTCGGTCACACAGGCCGTTTCCACAAGTCCTGGGGGGACTTCGGCGGCCTGAAAAACAGGGCGGCGCTGGAGTATGAGTGCTTTAGAATGCTCGCGCTTGGCGCGAAGTGCTGCATCGGCGACCAGCTGCACCCGGGCGGCCGGCTGGATGCCGCCGCGTATGAGAGGATAGGCCAGGTTTACGCATCGGTCGAGAAGAAAGAGCCATGGTGCAGGGACTCTGTCCCCCTGGCCGAGGTAGGCGTCCTGATAAGCGAGTCGACCAGGTCCAACGAGGGCGCCCTGCGGGTGCTCCAGGAGTGCCACTACCAGTTCGACTTCATCGACGAGGAGAGCGACCTGGGGAAATACCGGGTCATCGTAGCGCCGGATAGGGTGTCATTCTCGGAGGGATTGGCCGGCAAGCTGAGGGACTATCTCAGCAGGGGCGGCGCGATGCTCCTTAGCTACAAGTCGGGTCTCGATGAGGAGAGGTCCGCCTTCGTCCTCCCGGAGATGGGCGTGAGTTACCTGGGGGATGCCCCATATTCACCCGATTTCATCCGGGTCGACAAGGCTAAGGCGCCAATCGCGCGCGGGATCGAGGATATGGACCACGTGATGTACGAGCGCGGGCTCGAGGTGAGGCCCGGGGCTGGCACAGAGACCCTGGCCCGGGTGGCGCACCCGTACTTCAACCGGACGTATGAACACTTTTGCTCTCACATGTATTCGCCCGTCGCCAAACTCACCGATATCCCGGCGGCGACGCGAAGCGGCAATGTTATCTATATCGCGAGCCCGATCTTTGCGGCCTATAGAAAACACGGCAACCTCGTATACAAGCGGATCGTGGAAAACTGCTTGAGGCTGCTCTTGCCCTCGAAGATGGTGGAAAGCAACCTGCCTTCCACCGCGGAAGTGATGCTCCACAGACAGGGCGACCGCGCCGTGCTCCACATCCTTAATTACATTCCTCAGCGGCGCGCCGAGTCAATAGACCTCCTGGAGGACGTGATTCCCCTCCACGATGTGAAACTGGAGGTGAGGCTCTGGTTCGAGCCCAGGAGGGTTTATACCGCCCCGGCCTTGACGGACCTGGAGTTTGAGGCTGCGGGAAACAGCGGAAACAGCATCTCCGTGACGGTCCCAGTGGTCGAGGGGCACCAGATGGTGATCTTCGAGTAGCCAGATGATCCGGTCGAGAAATACGGGATATATGAGTTTAATTTAGGAGATGGGTAGGAGATAGAGTTCTATGATATCAAGTATCAAGCACCCCGACCAGGTATGGACCCACCGGGACGAACAACACACCAGTCTGAATCAAGAAACTGAGAGGGGGGATACGAGCGGGAGGCTGATTTATCTCAACTTTAATGCGGGCTGAATAGTTGTGTAATTTCCTGTAGTTTCCTAAAAAATGATTTCTTCATAATGGAATGGCCTAAAAAGAGAAGAGACAGAAACAAAATCATTAGGAGGGAAAACCGATGACCAGGAAAGGTATATTTGTATGGCTATTTGTTGTGCTGATAATAGGCTTAATGTCCAGCAGCGCAGCGTTGGCGGGGAAGGTCTCCATTAGAATTACAGCTATCCCTGGTCCTACAGCAAAAGCTATAGAGGCAAACGCCCAACTGTTTATGAAGAAGAATCCAGATATTAATGTGGTAGTTGACATAGCGGGAGGCGCGGAAGAAGTTTATAAGCCCAATTTCCCTGTCATTGCTGCCTCTCCGGATCGCCCTGACATGGCTTGGTACTGGGTCGACGGCAGGCAATACCAGGACATGGTGAAAGCCGGCCTGTTGGAACCCTTGGATGACCTGTATGCGAAGGAAGGCTGGTTCAAGAGCCTGCCGGAATCCACTATAAAGAAATATACGAGCCCTGATGGACATCTATATGCCGTTAACCAGGACATCGTCTGGTATCCTCAGGTTTACTATAATAAAAAGATCTTTAAGAATCTAGGTATTCAATCCCCGGCGACCCCTTATATGGCCTATGCATCACTAAATGAATGGTATGCAGTAATAAACAAAATAAGAGGCGCTGGCTACCAGCCGGTAAGCTATGGAGGCAAAGAGGGGTGGATCATCGGCCATACACATGATGCCTTGCTCCAGAGGATGATCCCTCAAGATTTGCTAAATGATCTATATGAGAACTGGAGATCGGGGTCGAAGCCAAAGGTCAGATACACCGATGAAGTATGGACACAGGTTGACAGGATGCTCCTTGAGTGGGCGAAGAAAGGCGTGTTTGCCGACGGATTTATGGGGCGCAGCTACCCTGAAGGCCGTATGCTTTTTGTCCAGGGCAAGGCAGCAATGTATCAAGATGGTTCCTGGGCTGTGGGGATACTACGTAATGAGGCCCCGAATCTTGACTTTGGATGGATGCTCTATCCGAAGATAAAGAAGGAAATCGATCCTAAGTTCCTCCTTTATGCTGGAAACGGCATAATGATTCTTAAAGGGACGAAGCACCTTGATGCGTGCAAGAGATTCCTCGCCTTCATTCTCAGTAAAGAGGGCCAAGAGAATATGATGAAAAACGCCCAGCTGATCCCCAGCAGGATGGATGTCGACCCGAACGTTATCAAGAAGATGGCGGACCCGCTGGTCTACGAGATGTGGCTCAAGCTCCGTTCAATTGGCACTTCAACGGGTTGGGACGATCCCGTACCTGCGGAACCTGCTGAAAGGAGTTTCATACTGTTCCAGGAGTTGCTTACCGGCACCCGGACCCCTGAGTCAGTGGGGAAGGAATTAGAGGATATTGTAGAAAAACTTAGGACGAAGAAGTAGTATAAAGAGGCCTCCCCACCACGAACCCTTCCTGGGAGAGATAGTGGGGAGGCCCCTATTGATCTGTCCATATCGGTGCATGCTACTCTGACATTCTTCCAGGATGGAGGCATTACTTCTATGAATGCTCCTAACCGTGCTTCAAACCGTTCTCTCTTTCTCAGTCGGGGGATAATTACCCCTTATCTATTTGTGGCCCCTGCCTTCTTGTTGATTATAGTTTTCATATTTTATCCTGTAATAGAAAGCTTCGCCCTCAGTCTTTATAATTGGACGGGCATCAGCAAGAAAACCTTTGTCGGATTCGATAATTTTAGAGAGCTTTTGAGAGATCAGGTGTTTTGGCTGGCGATCAAAAACAACCTGGCTTTTACCCTGCTTACCACCGCCGGGACGGTGTTCCTCGGCTTCTTTCTCGCGGTTGCCATAGAAAGACGGTTGCGGGGATGGCAGTTCTACAAGATTGTCTATTTCCTCCCGGTTATGATGTCCACGACCGTGGTAGGGCTCCTATGCGGCCGTATCCTTGATCCAACATTGGGATCGGTTAATCTACTCCTAAAGGGACTGGGAATTTCATCTCCCCCATTTTGGTTGGGCAACCCTAAAATAGTGTTGCTTTCTATAATCGCAATTACTATATGGCAATATGCCGGTTTCCCAATGATCGTCCTTCTTGCCGCCATGGAGAACATCCTCCAGGAGATACACGAGGCAGCTACTATCGATGGAGTCAACAACTGGCAAAGAATTTGGTACGTGACCTTCCCCCTCATAAGGCCGGTGTTTTTCATGATTACCATTCTACAGGTCATCTTCTCTTTCAAGGTATTTGATATCGTCTGGGCTATGACCCAGGGTGGGCCGGGGGATTCATCAATCGTGCTTGGCGTTTACCTCTATAAAACCGCTTTTAGATATACCAAATTTGGTTATGGCTCAACAATAGCCCTGGCGATGCTCATGATTATCGTGCCGCTTTCGCTCCTCTACTTGAGGATCACCAGGCTGGAGACCGTAGAAATCGAGTAATGGGGGGATGATGAGTTGATAAGTCACAGGCAGGCCGTGAACAGGAGGATATCTTATTCGTTGATTTATATCCTGCTGGCGTTTTGGGCCGTTTTGGAATTATACCCTATTCTATTCTTGTTCATAACTTCCATGAAGACCGACGCCGAGATAATAGGGAATATATTGGGGATTCCGCGGGCCCCAACCTTCAGGAATTTTGTTGTAGCATGGAGAGGTGGGAGCCTGAGCGTTCCCATCAGTAGATATTTCTTAAATAGCATAATAGTAACAGGGGGAACGCTGGGACTCTTGACCATTACAGGGGCGATGGCCTCTTACGGTCTTGTAAGGTATAGCTTCCCCGGGAGGTCCCTCCTAGAGCGGCTTACAATATTTGCCCTGGCAATTCCGATACATGCTACCCTCATCCCAGTATTCAACTTCCTGGGAGACATGCATCTCAGGAATAATTATCTGGGCCTCATTTTGGTCTACACTGCTTTCTGGCTGCCATTTACGGTCCTTCTATTATACTCTTATTTCGTCTCCTTCCCGCGAGAGTTGGAAGAGGCGGCAAAAATCGATGGGCTCTCCGACTGGGGTGTTTTCTGGAAGATCGTCTTACCAATATCCAAAGGAGCATTAAGCAGCGTCTCTATAGTGAATTTCGTTGGGATATGGAGCGAATTGCTCTTCGGATTCTTGATAATGAATAGAGAACAGATGAAGACCATTACAGTTGGCGTCCTTTCCTTCCGGGGGCAATACGAGGTGGAATGGGGCATTATGTTTGCGACAATGGCTATCGCCGTTCTCCCCACGCTTTTGTTCTTCATCATTTTTCAAAAACGGATTACAAAGGGCATGCTTCTCGGTATCTATAAATAACCAAGGTCGCCAACATCTTGGCCCAGAGGCCCCTATCAGCCACCATAGTGGGCCACCTTTTTTCGAACTGGCCCCACCTGATAAGGGGTACTGGCGGGAGGGAAAAAGATCAAGCCCTGTGTCAGGCCACGCACGGGTATAAGGCGGGAAGGAGGAAGAGAAACTATGAAGCCTAAAGAGCGAGTCATGCGCATCTTAAACCACCAGGAAGCTGATCGTGTACCTATTGATTTCTGGGCTGCGGACGAAGTGTGGGACGAACTCATGAGCCACCTGCGGGTCTCCAATAGAGAGGATCTCTTACGGGAATTGCACGTGGATTTCCGCTTCCCTTCTGCTTGTTTCAGCGATCTCATGCCGGCACAGACTTATCCGGACGGTAGTTTTGAAGACTCGTGGGGAGTGAGGAGAAAAGGCCCTTTTGGCGGTATCCCAATAGAGCACCCACTGGCGGGGGCAATATCTGTGGAAGATATTGAGAAATACAGCTGGCCAAACCCGGATAATATTGATTATGATGGATTTGTCCGGGAATGCGAACAGTATAGCGACTATGCTATTTACGGCGGTGCTTGGAGCCCCTTCTTCTATGTGGCATGTGAACTAATGGGTATGGATAATCTATTTGTGAATATGGTAGAGGCGCCAGAGGTGGTACATGCTCTTCTGGACAAGACTTGTGGTTTTTACCTGGAGGTCTCCCGGCGGATGTTTGAAAAAGCCAGGAATAAAATGGATATATTTTTTATGGGGGAAGATTTCGGCACACAAAACGGACTAATCATGAGCAGGGATATGTGGAGGATATTCATTGCTCCCCGGCTAAAAAGCCTCTTCGAGCAGGCAAAATTATACGGTTATAAAGTGATGCTACATTCCTGTGGAAGTGTCCGCGACCTGATCCCGGATCTTATAGAAATGGGGCTGGATGGTTTGGATCCCATCCAGGTGCGGGCACGGGGAATGAATATCGAGGAGCTAAAACAAGAGTATGGATCGGTGCTAACCTTTAGAGGCTCCATAGATACCCAACAAACCTTACCTTACGGGACGCCCGAGGATGTGAAGCGAGAAGTTATCGACCGGATATGCAAAATTGCCCCGGGCGGGGGGTTTATTTTAAACTCGAGCCAGAACCTCTTGCCTGAGATCCCCCTTGAAAACATTATCACCATGTACCGGACGGCATATGAATACGGGCATTACGATAGTTTAGGGCAGCGAAAAACGGCCTGAAGGCAGGTAACCAAGGGAATGACGCTGGGGGCGCTCAAATGACGCCATGACGGTGGAGGTATCAATGCCGGTGGTGGTATCAAAAGTAATATCGAAAAAGGATAAGCAAATCCTGAGAGAGCTTGTCGAGAAGGTGGCGGAGATAGCGGCCCTGCCCGTTCAGCAGGAGAAGGCCGGGATGTGGAAGCGGCTCAACGGGCTTGAAAGGGTCAAGCCCATGATCTGGATCAACGAGATCCCGTGGCATGAGATGGATGTAAATGGCGAACTGGAGCTCAAGACCGAGGATGAGTTTTGCCGCATGCTGGAGACGGGGCTCCGACAGACGATCTACCAGTGGGAGCATATGAGGGGAGATATGGTCGTGGAGCCGAAGATCTACTGCCCCCTCGTCATCTATGATACCGGTTTCGGGATCTCCGAGGATGTGGATATTGTAAGGACCGACGAGAAGAGTTCCATCATCTCGCGGCATTTTCACCCTCAAATACAAGAAGAAAAGGATATCGAGAAGATAAAGATGCCCGAGGTCGTCTATGATGCGGAGGCGACCGAACACAATTACCAGCAGATGGTTGATATCTTCGATGGCATCCTCACGGTGGAGAAACGGGGCGTGCCCGGTTTCTGGTTTGCGCCGTGGGATGAGTTGATCCGGTGGTGGGGGGTCCAGGAGGCCATGATGGACCTCGTATTGCGCCCGGAACTGGTCCACAAGGCTATGGACCGGCTGGTAGAGGCCTACCTTCGCCGCTTGGACCAGTATGAGGAACTGAACCTCCTGTCACTGAACAACAACAATACCCGCATAGGCTCCGGCGGCTACGGTTATACAGACGAGTTACCCCAGCCCGGCCATGACCCGGCCCACATCAAAGCGGCCGACCTGTGGGGGTGCGCTGCAGCCCAGATATTCTCCGAGGTTTCCCCGGAGATGCATGAGGAGTTTGCCCTCAAGTATGAGATCCGGTGGTTGAAGAGGTTTGGACTGAACTATTACGGCTGTTGTGAGCCGCTCCATAAGAAGATAGGTATACTCAAGCAGATACCGAATTTAAGAAAGATATCCATGAGCCCCTGGGTGAATGTAGAAGAAGGAGCTGCCAACATAGGGAACAAGTATGTGTTTTCATATAAACCCAGCCCTGCAATCTTTGCGGCGGATGCGTGGGATCTCGAGGCGGCCCGCGCACAGCTGGTGAGCGCCCTGGAAAAGACAAGAGGCTGCGTGGTGGAGGTTATTATGAAGGATATCAGCACAGTCCGCTACCAGCCGCAGCGCCTGTGGGAATGGACCGAGATGGCCGCTCAGGTGACGGAGGATTTTGCTTAGAGGCGCGCCTGCCCAGCAAACATGAGAAAGGGGGAACAGCTATGAGCTATGAGAGAGGGCTCAAAGCCCTGAACCTCGAGATGACCGAGAAAATACCTCACACCGAGTACCTGGATCATCCCGGATATGTCCGGCTCAAGACGGGGTTTGACCTGAACCCGGATGACCCGGACGAATTCCGGCTCGCCAACGCCGCGATTGCAAAGGTCATGGATTACGACCTTTTCTGGAATATATTTGAACGTCCAATCACCCGGGGTCGCATTACGAAAATGGGAAGGGCCTACTTTCACGAGAACCAGGGCCCGGACTACGAGGTTTACTGCCCCTTCAAGACCGTTGAGGACGTTCTGAATTTCGACCCCGTGGCCGAATACGGGATCCCGGACGTGGATATCACTGCTAAGATATTCCAGCAACACTATGTGGAAAACCAGGCGCTCTACGATTCCATGGTCTACACGGGCGGGCGGTACCACACGCTATTCAGCGCCTGCATACGGACCTTTGGATGGGAGATGTTTCTCGCCGGCGCCGGGGCGGAGTATGAGCGCTTTGACAGGGTGTTGGAGGGGTTTTACGAAATCTCCATGGCCGAGGTGAAGGCGTGGGCGAAGACGGGCATCAAGGCATATATCTGCCATGATGACATCGTATGGAGCTCCGGCCCTGTCTTCCACCCCGACTGGTACCGGAAGTACATCTTCCCAAGGTACAAAAAGTTATGGGCCCCGCTGAAGGAAGCCGGGATCAAGGTGCTTTATTGCTCCGACGGCAACTTCGACGCATTCGTGGACGACATCGCCGGGGCGGGGGCCGATGGCTTCATCTTTGAACCCATCACCTCCCTGGAGCGTATCGCGGAGAAATACCGCAAGTCGAAGGTAATGGTGGGCAATATTGACTGCCGGATACTCACCAGCGGCACCAAGGAGGAGATCAGGGCTGAGGTGAAGCGCTGCGCTGATATAGGCAGGGACTGCCCCGGGTATTTCTTCGCTGTGGGCAATCACATCCCCGCTAATGTACCCATCGAGAATATAGAGATCTACCTCGATGCGCTCGACGAATTCGGAAGACGGTCTTAAATTGGGTAAGTTTTAGCATAATTTAGCATAAGTCCTGGGGTTACTCGGGTAAGGGCTGAGTTCAGGTTCCCCGCTGACAGACTGCCGCAAAGCGATGGACCCACATTTCGGTATCAGGTGGTATAATAGGCATATAAAGTAAAGGGGGAGAATTCATGTCCGCCCTGATTGAGACTAAAGCAGTGGTCCTTTTTCAAGGGGATAGCATTACAGATACTGGCCGCAACCGGGAAAATGATGATCTGGGCCAGGGGTATGCGATGTGTTCAAGTTGGTCGAAAACAGACAGAAAGAGGGTGTTTCGATGACCTCCTACGAAAGGCTCATTTCCGCGATCGAGTTCCGGACGGCTGATCGCATTCCAGTGTTCCCGCTGGTAATGCGCTTTGCGGCCAGGTTTGCGGGCATGACATACAGGGATTACATGATGAGCGGGGATAAGCTTGCCGAGGCCCAGATCACCTGCCGGGAGAGATTCGGGTATGACGCCGTGACCGTATGTTCGGATGCCTACCGGGAATCAGATGCCCTCGGAGCCGTCATTGACTACCCGGAGGAGGATGCGGCCCGGCCGGTGAGGTGTGCGCTGCACTCGAAGGAGGTGCTCGACCGCCTCGAGGTGCCTGATCCTTTGAAGGGGCACCGCATGCGGGAGCGGGTGGAGGCGGTACGCCAGTTGAAGAAGCATTATGGCGGGAAGGTTCCATCTTTCGGGTGGGTTGAGGCACCCTTCTCGGGCGCTGCATATATGCGGGGCGTGGAGCAGTTCTTGATCGACCTCTACGAAGACCCCGGTTTCGCCACAAAAGCCATCGAGTTTGCATATGAAACCGAGCTCCGCTTTGCCCTGGCCCAGGTCGATGCGGGGGCCGACATGATCGGGGCTGGAGACGCTGCGGCTTCCCTGTTATCCCCGCCACTCTACGAGAGATATGCCCTCCCCTATGCGGCGAGAATGTTCCGGGAGCTGAAATCAAGGGGCGTCCACATCAAGTACCATATCTGCGGGGATACCAACCACCTCCTGCGAGCGATGGCCCGCCTGGGTGCAGATATCATCAACCTGGACTTCATGGTGGACCTGAAGGCGGCAAGGGAGGCGTTTGGCCCTTCGACGGCCATAAAGGGCAACGTAAACCCGGTCATGGTCGAGAGCCTCTCCCCGTCGGAGTTGATATCGAGATTGCAGGAATGCGCCGGGCAAGCCGGCCGGCTGGGGTATATCATCAGCCCTGGCTGTGAGGTTACCCCCGATACCCCTTATGAAAATATGGATGCTATGATTGAGACTGCGTTTAAGATCCAATATTAGCCAGCATTGAGTCCAGCATCGAGTTGATGCGTATGAGACGTTTGATTTTCCAGACCGGGCATAACTTGCTCTAACTCTAAGCACATAAAGCAGACATAGTCGAAGACATTGTTCCCCTCCATCCTCACCGACCTCTTCAACCGTATAGGGGTCGATGTCAGCTTCGGGGGCTATGGCTTGAAGCAGGAACAGGTCGAGGATTTCTGTGAGCTAGTTTATAACAGCTTCCAGCTGGACTTAAAAGGCCATCCAAAACCAGTATCTAAGAAGGACCTTGTGGAGATCATGGAGAAATGTATGTGAAGTGGTAGCGTAGATGTAACGTAGATATTAGCAACTCAGACATCAGTAGTTCAGAAACAGAATAAGCGCTACCAGGTTATGGTTCTCCAGGTTTGTTATGATCAATAGTAATAGTCCGGACGGTTATAGCGTGATTGGCCTATACCATATGAGAAAGAGAAAACCATGCGGGAGACTGGATAGACATCGGGATCTCCAGCTGCAAGCTGGCCGCCCTTCCTGTTGGTCGGGTTAAATTATGACCCGGTCCCCAGCCAGCCGAGCCCTGTCAGACTTCTACCGGATCCCCAACCAAACCCGATCAAAATTCAGTCAGTAGTATATCCGAATCTATCTCATACATCCTCTTCCAACCTCCTCCAACAGCTTCGCGATTTCGCTCTCAGGATCGACCGGGTCGACAGGTAATTCCGGAGGAATTTTGGATATCATCTTCTTCAACGTCAAATCATCCCTAGTAACTACGATGACTTTGATATTCTTCTCCATACTTAAACCGAGTTTAATTAAATCCCTCTTCCTCCTCTCCTTGAAAGCCTGTTTATCGGGATACATCTCGGTCGGCCCGTAATGCTGGTCTCCGTTGAACTCGAAAGCCACACCCGCGAGGTAGTACCTATCATATTCGAGGGGCTGACCCGTATCCGGATTTCGCAGGAACTGAGGACGAGCATTATCTATGTAGTTGTCGTCGGGAATCAGGAAATCTAAGAACCGCTTCATGACCGTTTCCGCTCTATGGCCTGACATATCCAGGTTGTGCTTGATCCGCATAATATAGGCCTTCTCAACTTCTTTGGGCATGGTCGGGATGATTGCACTCCGGCCGGATTGCCTGATGGTTTTTACCCAGCCTGCTTGTTCCAATTCTCGATAATACCGCCGTATGGCGCATCTGGATTTTTTGGTAAGCCTAACGAGTTCGCCTAATGAGCGAGGACGGGCTATAGAGATAACTACATATACATATTTTGCCTGGAGGGATAGGTCCTCCTGAAAAAAGAGTTCAGGTGGGATATAGGGGCTTCTTATCAATTTCCTATACCTCCGTTATTTGGTATCTTATCATGATTTGGGAGCGAGTCTATCTATTTCAATCCATATTTTACCATATACATCATAAAATTTGCAACTAAATACTGGGTATAAATCAGTTTTTTGTTAAATTCAGTTATTAGTCGCATGATCGCTCATAAGAACTAACACAGTCAAAATTTAGACGGGTCTAACAACGAACCCGGCCTAATTTTAGCCATGTCTGGCGATGAAGCCGGTCAAAATCGAGACCGGTACCCGGTCAAAATTAAGCCCGGGCTTCCCCCGAAGCTGGTCAGAATTTAACCGGGTTTCCCAGCCAACCCGGTCAAGATTTAGCCGGATCCGGTACCAAATCCGGCACCAGGAGCATCCTCATATTGTAATTTAATTGGGTAATTTAAGATAATTCTGCGAAATTCGAGATTGGAAGCATAGAAATCAGTCAATCCGAATTATCACCCCTCGTTTCCTCGATTCCTTCTGCATCCTCTGCGCAGATAATAGAATCATCAAAACTGGCGCAAACTGTCTTGCCCGGGTGGACGACCAGCACCTTATCCTCATTAAATTCCCCGTTAAGGAGTTTCTCGAGCAGCACCCGGTCCCCCGGGAGTTCGTCATAGTGCCACCCGAGAAACTCCGCGCATTCCCTGGTATATCTCCTGTAAAAATCCGACCGCGGGAAGCCCCAGTCTATATAGGTCGCGTAGTTGTATTCCTTGAACCAGCCCTGCTCCATTTGCATAAGATAATCGGCGTTATCCTTGCCGTACATCTCCACGTACCTGTCGTATATCCTCCTGTACCTCTCCTCCCCCGGCTGGAGGGTCCTCTCGATCCAGCCCGCCGAGTACCAGTAAACCCCCCGGTGGGAGTCGAAATATTCCTTGTATCTCTCCTTTGACCCCAGCAGCAATGTAATACAATCGTGCGCCCTCGGGATCACAATGGGAATCTTCTCGCTGGTAAGGCCAACTATGCCGTTACTGCACAGGCCATACCCGAGGACAATGAAGTCGTATCCAAACAGATTGAAATCCTTCATGCTGGCCTTTTCCAGGTAGTTAAGCTTATAACCTCTATTGGCTGCGTCAATCTCATCCTGCAGCGCCCTTCTCAATTTGTCGGGCTCATTGTGAAGCCCCTGGGGCAGGAATCTGACATCCACGAAATGCCTCGATTGGCTGCTCAGCATGGAAATCTCACGGTTGAGCACGTCACAGGCTATGACCTTTATGTGCATCACAATTACCCCCTGCTCCCTTCGTTGGGGCCGCGCGCCTCTCACGCGCCCGCTTTGTTCCATGACACTATCGCTCGCTGGCCGGGGGCGGGATAGAGTGAACCGCCCCATACATATCACGTAGCATACATATCATGTGGCAAAATACTCCGCGTGGGAGGTAAGCAAGTAGGCCTGCTCGCTCACCTCCTCCAGAATACCTTGCGAAGCACGCACACCCAGCCAATACCTGGTAGTGTATGGCAGCAGTACAGTGGCATATGGTGGTATATCGTGGTACATGGTAGTATTATGCTATGTGTGCAGCAAGCAATTTGGCACCACTATGCCCACGGCTGCATGACGATTCGCAAGCCCTGCCCGGCCTTGGCCATGGCGAAGCCCTCAGCTATCCTGTCGAGCGGGAGCGTGGCCGAGACAAACTTCTTCGCAGGGAACACGCCGCTCGCCACGAGCTTGTGCGCCGTGTCGTAAGCCGCCCTGGGAGCCCCGAACGACCCGAACACGCCGATCTCGCTATAATGAATGAGGTTGACATCCATCTCGACCCTGCTGCGGTCCTTGGGAAAACCGGCAAACAGCAACACGCGACCGCGCTTCTTGACCATCTTCATGGCCTGCTCGATAACCTGCGTGACAGAGCACGCGACGATGGCCACATCGGCTCCGGCTCCACCGGTTGCCTCGCGAACGGCCTCGACAGGATCGACCTTGCTGGAATTGAACGCAAGGTTGACGCCGAACTCCGATGCGAACTTCAACCGGTCATCCACCACATCCATGATGATGACCTTTGCGGCGCCCTCCAGCTTGGAGATGATCGAATGAATATACCCGAGCGGCCCTGCACCTATGATCGCAACGGTCTCACCGAGCTTTATGTGGAGGTTTTCATGCCCGTTGATCGCCGCCGCCACTGGCTCGGTTACAGCCGCCTCGGGGAAGCTCAGGTCATCCGGGATCTTATACACCCCGCCCGCCCTGACTATCGACGGCGGGATGGCAATATACTGCGCAAACGCGCCAGGGTAATAGTAGCCGATGGCCTTGGTCTCGGGGCAGAGGCTCGCCCGGCCGGCCTTGCAATACTCGCATTTCCCGCACCCGTCCGTAGGGTCTACATTGACGCGATCGCCGACCTTCAGGTCCACATCGGGGAGGCCCTTTATATCCTCCACAACGCCGGCGAATTCATGACCCGTGGTCCACGGGAATTTAACCTTGCTGTGGCCGAAGTTGAATATCCTCACATCCGTCCCACAAATGGCACATGCTTCTACCCTGAGCAGCAACCCGCCACCCTCTATAGACGGCTTCGGAACCTCTCTAACCTCGACCTTACCTATATCTGTTATGACAGCGGCCTTCATTATATTCTACCCCTCCTCTAGTTTGATGCCCGCAAGTTATTCACCCTTCTTGCGCATGGCGCGGACCTTCTCGAGGCCTGCAGCAACGAGCCTGCCCAGCTCCTCGTCCATTGAGATCTCGCTGACCTCCCTGAGCACCCCTTCAACCCCGATCTCGGCGACCTTCTTTGCCAGCTCCACCGCCTGGGCATCAGACGGGGCATCGTAAAAAAGCGCCGCGGCGATGCCAGTCGCGATATCATCCGGGACTATCCCGAATTTCATGGCCATCCGCGCCGGCCGTACCAGCCTGTCGCTTGGCCCCAGCTTGCGAAGGGGCTCGCGGCCCAGCCTCGATATCGGGTCCTTCATGTCCGCGTTGGCGAACCGCCGCAGGGCCCGCGCAGTATAGACCCTCTGCTCCTCAGCATCAAAACCATGCTGCGCGACGAGGAGCCTGCTCGTTTCATCGAGAGCCCCTTCCACGATCGCCCTCGTCTCGGGGTCGCGCATGGACTCGTGGATGAATTCGTAGCCCTTCAAGTATCCCGTATAGGCCGCTACGGCGTGCCCCGTGTTAACGACGAATACCTTGCGCTCCACATAGGCGTCGATATCGTCCACAAAATGGACGCCCTTCACGTCCGGCACCCCGCCCACGAGGCCCAGCTTGTGAATGTAAAATTCCTCGTTGGATTCAGTGAAAACCGTGAGAGGATCCTCGCCCTCGATGGGCTGCAAGATCGTCGGGGCGATCGTCCCGATCTGCGCCTCGGGGAAACCCACGTTTTCCTCGACGAAGCGCCTGCATTCAGGCGAGCACCCCTCGAGGATATAGCCCCTCAGCACTGAGGAGGCTCTTGGAATGTTCTCGCAGGCGACGATATTCAGGGGTTTCCGGCCGGCAGCCCCGGCGCCTACTCCCGCCCCGGCGCCTGCGCCTACACTCACGTCTATCCCCTTTGCGCGCAACTCCAGGCCCTCGCGAATCAACGGCACCACTGCCTTGACAGCCGTGGGCCCGACAGATGTCGTGACGATGTCGGCCACAGCCACTGCCCGGGCGATCTCGTCCCTGTGATCCACATCGGTCACCCGGAACCCCTCGACGTGATAGATGTGCGGGTCATCACCTATAGTCTTGACCGTATATGCCCTCTTGTTGCTTAGCGCCTCCACCAGCTCTTTATTGGCATCCACGAAGAGCACATCGTAGCCGGACTGGATAAAAAGACGCCCGACCAGGCCCCGGCCTATTTTGCCGGCGCCAAATTGAACAGATGATTTCACAGATCTCCGCTCCCCCTCGCGCCTTGCGCTATAGATAACATAACATGCCCATATCCCTACCCCTACCCCGCGAGTGCCGCCACAAGCGCCGCCCCGCGGGCGGATATCCCAGAGGACCCCGCGCCCGAGGCCAGGGGTGTCAGAGATGCCCAGGGCTATAGGGCTATACTAACCAAGTTACATTGTAGACTCTACAGACTCTCGAGGAACGCCTCGTATTCTTCAGCGCCCATCAGGTCGTCCAGCTCAGCCGGGTCGCTCAGCTCGATCTGGGCAAGCCACCCTTCTCCGTAAGGGTCGGAATTCACTGTATCCGGGGCATCAACAAGGGAATCATTAATCTTCGTAACCTTGCCGCTAACCGGCGCATATACAGTGCTAGCCGTCTTCATACAATCGAGCGATCCGAGCTCGCCGCCCTTCTCGATCTCGGAGTCCAGGAGCGGGAGCTCCACAGCGAGCACCTCGCCCAGCTGGTTCTGGGCATAATCGGTGATACCTAGCGTTGCCGTAGTCCCATCTACTTTCACCCATACATGGTCTTTAGAATACTTAATATCCCTCGGATTCATTATCTCGATTTCGCCTCCGTTCCGCATTTAGCCTAAAAATCACCCGGTTATCTCCAGACGACCTTTTCCATTGCCTATAGCGCTCTATAGCGCTGCATCACAACATAAATGCCTAATGTCTAATGTTCAACGAATACCTAATGAATGTCTACTCTGATCTATTCCGGAACCTCAACCGCCACCGCATAGGCCCCGCCGCTCCCAAAACACATCGTGACTATCCCGTAGCGGTGGCCATACTGCTTCATAGCGTTGAGAAGCGTAACAAGAAGCCTGCAGCCGCTGGCGCCCAGCGGGTGGCCCAGCGCCACAGCCCCACCGTGGACATTCACCTTCATCTCCGCAAATTCCTTCTCAAATATCGGTATTTGCAGGCCGAAGGCCTCATTAGCCTCTACTATCGCCGGGTCAAACCTGCGCCCCGCACTTATGAGCGCAGCTCGCAGCTCCCTGACGGCATCAACCGGCGCCGTCAGGAAGTCCTCGGCGGCGCAATTTACCACTGAGTAGCCGTGAATCAGTCCCACAGGCTTTATGCCGAGATCTCTCGCCTTCTCCTCCGAGAGCATCACGATGGCCGCCCCGCCATCTGCAGGGTTCGAGGAATTATATGCGGACGCAGGGTCGCCTTTGCCGGCCTCGCGCAGCTGGGCCTGCACGTCCTCAGGCACCAGGTCATCCGAATCGTATCCATCGACCGGCACTATCTCGTCCTTGAAGCGCCCCTCGTCCGTAGCTTTGCGGGCCTTCATATAGCTTCCCCCGGCGGCCTCGTCCACTTCCTCCGCCTTTATGCCCATTTTACTGGCATAGATAACAGCGTACTCCTTCATGAACTTCTTGTCGGGCGGCCAGTAAAGCCCATCGTAGCGCGTGGACTCCTTGGTCTGGACCTCCCGGGTCTTGATCTTGCGCTCGAGGTCCGGCTCCATCGGGATCAACTTATAGCCCGCCAGCTTGCACTGGAACCGCGAGCCATCCTTCTTGATGGCATCTATCAAATATGGGCTCGTACTGCAGGACTCCATCCCACCGGCCACCGCAACGCTGGCCATGCCGAGCTCTATAGCATTCGCGCAGTCGGCGATCGCTGCCAGCGCGGAACCGCAAACGCTGTTCATGGACCTGCAGACGGTTGTCTTGCTCAGGCCCGCGGCATCTGATGCCTGTTTAGCCGGGCCCTGGCCGAGGCCGGCCGAGACTACATTTCCCATCACGACGAGCTCAACGGCAGCAGGGTCCACCTGAGACCGCTCAACCGCCGCCTCGATGGCCGCAGTCCCCAGCTCAACCGCGGAGCGCTTCCCCAAAATCCCGTTAAACCGCCCAATCGGCGTCCGAGCCCCTCCTGCTATGGTCACCGGGGCCTTCAATATCTTATACACGCCCTGAGTACACCGACCTTTCTAATCAAGTTGATCTGAGTCGCATCTCTCGATAATCCAAGCAGTACCTGGCGCCTGGCGCTAGACGGCGCGAGATGCCAGACACCAGATACCGGATACCAGACGCCAAATACCCGGCGCCGGTGCCAGACGCCGGACGCCATGCGCCTACTTGCCAAGCATCCGGAGCGCCACGCGCGCCACCTTTTCGGGGCTCGGCGTATGCTCCTCCTCCAGGGTCCGCGCCATCGGCGGCGGGACCTCATGAGCTGCCACAACCTCCACCGGCGCCTTAAGATGCGCAAGAGCCCTGTTCTGTATCTCATATGCTATATGCTCGCCGAAGCACCCCGTCTTTGGAGCCTGCGACAGCACCATGGCCCGGCCCGTCTTCTTCACGGAATCAACGATCGTATCAATATCAAGGGGCACGAGCGTCCTCGGGTCTACCAGTTCAACGCTCACACCCTGCCCCGCGAGGATCTCCGCTGCCCGCTCCGCAACCCTCGCCATGTATGAATAGGCTACTATTGTGATATCCGTTCCCTCGCGCCGGATGGCCGCCTGGCCAAGGGGAATCGTATATTCCTCCTCGGGGACGCGCCCTTTCTCTGTGTAGAGGAGCTGGTGCTCTATGAACAGCACCGGATTATCGTCGCGTATGGCGGCCTTGAGAAGCCCCTTGACATCATAAGCAGTTGAAGGAGCAACGACCTTTATGCCTGGGAATTGGGTCACCACCGCCTCCAGGCTCTGCGAATGCTGGCCGGCATAGCCCTTGCCGCCACCCACCGTAGTCCTTATAACTAGCGCGGCCTTTGGCTTGCCCGCAAACATGTATCTCGTCTTGGCGACCTGGTTGCCAACCTGGTCCATGGCCTGCAGTATAAAGTCTATATACATTATCTCGGCTACGGGCCGCAGCCCCGTCATGGCCATCCCCAGGGCGGAGCCTACGATAGCAGCCTCCGAGATGGCGGTGTTGTAAACCCTTTCCCCTCCAAATATATCATAGAGGCCATGGGTCACCTGGAACGCCCCGCCATAGGCCGCGACATCCTCGCCGAAGAGAACGACCCTCTTATCCCGGATCATCTCCTCCATGAGCGCCTCAAACACGGCGTTTCTGTAGAGAATCTCTCCATCCTTGTTGCGCGGGAATCTGCGCACCTTATCCGCGTTATACTCCACCGACCTGTAGCTTTCGGGGAGATCCTCGCTCGAGGTGTCGGCCCAGAGCCCCTCGTAGATTGTCTTTGGATCGGGATCCTCGGCCGCCGCGGCCTTGATGGACGCCTCCCTCACCATGGCCTCGACCGCGCCATCGAGGGACGTGATCTGATCTGCGCTCGCAACATCAGCATCGATGAGCTCCTGCTTGAACCGTTCTATCGCGTCCTGAGCCTTCCAGGCCGCGACCTCCTCAGGGCTCCTGTACTTGCTCCCGTCATCGCTGAGCGAGTGGCCCATATAGCGGTATGTCGCGCACTCGAGAAAGACGGGCCCCTCACCGGCGAGCGCCTTGGCCTTGGCCCTCTTCACGGCGTCGCGCACCGCAAGGGCATCCATGCCGCAGACGACCTCGGCATTCATATTCTTGAGATTGAAACCCGCCGCCCTCCGCGCCAGGTAATCGAGCCCGGTCACCTCGCCGATGGCCTGGCCCGTCATGCCATACTGGTTATTCTCTATGATGTAGACCACGGGGGTTCCGCGCTTGAACTGGGACATGCACGCCATGTTCAGGGACTCCAGGACCACGCCGTTGTTCAATGCGCCGTCACCGAGCAGGCACAGCACTACCTTCCTCCCGCCCTGCTTATCCACTGATATCGCAGCGCCCGTTGCGATAGCCGAGCTGCCGCCCACGATGGCGTTTGCACCCAGGTGCCCGACGTGGAAGTCAGCTATGTGCATGCCTCCGCCCCTGCCGCGACAGTAGCCGTCTTCCTTGCCAAATAGCTCAGCAAAAGTGCGGTAGATATGAACCTCGATGGCCTGCTGCAGGAGGGTGGCTCTAGAATTCCCGCAGCAGCTGCACGTCGCTCCCGGCGTTTGAACTCCCCTGCCCCCCACGTCTTCGATGAATTTCCGAAGTTCTTCATCGCTCATCTCGAATAGCGCGAAGAACCCCTTGGCGATCGAGTGGCCATGTCCCCTATGCGTGCTCGTTATGTAATCTTGCTTCGTTATGGCGGATATGGCGCCGACCGCGACCGCCTCCTGGCCGATGGACAGGTGGGTTGCACCTATAAACTTGAAGCCCTCCCTTGGGCTGAACTTACCTGCCTTCATCTTTACGATCGTATCCTCGAAATGGCGGATCATGAGCATGACCTTCAACATAGTCATAGCATCCTGGGGTGAGATTTCTCCTGCGCGGATCTCATCCAGGAGATGACGATCGTAGAGGAACTTGGGTATTCTCCCGAGCTCAATCTCGCCCTTCTCAAATACCGGCAACACATCTATAGCCTTTACCAACCTAAACGCCTCCTCATTCTAGCCAACAGGCATGCCTAATAAACGCGCTCAAATAAACGCGCCTTTTCCAGGTGTGATCCAGTCGCCATTTAGACATATAGACATATGGAGGCGATTCAATCGCCAGCTGTGTCCTTTTATGTCCGAGATGAGTCCATTTATGTCCTCATCAAAGTCATTATTCAACACCCAGAGGCGCTTTCCTGCCGAGACGAGGAAAAATAATATAAAAAATATCGGGCAGCTGAATCTAGACCACGATCCATATCCCTACAGCCGCCAGCAGCCCCATGAGCCCTCCGAAGTAGAATGTCGCCTGGGGACCGAAGACATTCCAGAGGAGCCCCGCCAGCAGGGATGCAGGGAGGAGCCCTATCCCGACCAGGGTGGCGTGGAGGCCGATTGTGGTCGCCCTGAGCTCGCCGGGTGCGATGTCAGCGACCAGGGCCTTCTCCACGCCCTCGGTGAGCGCTATGTAGAACCCGTATGCCACAAAGAGGGCCCATATGTGCCAGCGCGCGCTCGCGAGGGCAAACCCCACATATACCAGACCATACATTGCATAGCCTGCAACGAGGAGCGACTTTCGCCCGATCTTATCCGAAAGGCGACCCGCCGGGTAGGAGAGCAAGGAATACGCCACGTTATATGCGAAGTATATGAGGAGCACACTCGCGGGGTTGAAACCCAGGTTTCTGGCACGAAGCAGGAGGAATTGATTTGAGGAGTTGCCGAGCGCAAACAGGAATACCACGACGAGAAAGCCCTTGAGGCGCCTGTCCAGCTTCGACCAGTTGATCCACCCACCCACCTGCTCAGGCCCTCGCTCCGCCAGCGCTTCCCGCGCTTTCCCTGCTTCCCTTTCTTCCCGTGCCTCGCGTGCAAAAAATAGCGCGCACACCCCGAGGGTAGCGGGAACCATTGCCCAGAGGAAGACCTTAGAGAAATCGCCTTTATAGGCCGTCATAAAGTAGTACGCTAGGAGCACTCCGAGGGCTGCCCCGAGGGTATCGAGGGCGCGGTGGAGGCCATATGCCCGCCCCCTCGTAGACGGGTCCGACGAATCGGCGATGAGGGCATCACGGGGCGCGGTCCTTACCCCCTTGCCGAACCTGTCTATAATCCTCGCTAGCAGGACCATGGGCCACGATCCGGCGAGATAGAGGACGATCTTGCCTATCGTGGAAGAGCCATATCCCAAAATGGCAAGGGGTTTTCTCCTTCCAAACCTATCCGATACATAGCCCGAGAAGACCTTCAAGAGGCTCGCAAGGCTCTCCGCTATGCCCTCTATCAAGCCCACTATGGCAGGGCTCGCACCGAGGCGCGTCGTCAAAAAGAGCGGGAGCAGCGGGTAAACCATCTCCGTGCTCACGTCCGTGAGAAGGCTAACAATGCCGAGAATGATGATGTTGAACACATCTTAACCCTCCTTCTTAACCCTCCTATCTTGGGGCGTTCTTTGAGCGTTCAAGTCCTCAATGTTCCAGATCAGCCCGCCTGAATACCTCGGCCTCAAACTCATGCATCCTCGCCTTACATTCCCCCAGTTTCTTACCTACCACTTCCCCAAGGTCCGCGCCAAAGAAATCCCGGGCCCTGGCCTTTTCAACCCACCGCTCAATGTAAGCGAGGTCCCCCTCATTTTCCTCTATTTCCGCAAAGGTAAACTTCTCCCTCGCGGCCTCTTGGGTGAGCTCGTCCAGTAAACCCTTGCACTGCTCGAGGATCTCCCGGTATTCCTGGTTGCTCTGAGCCCTGAACCTCTCAACCAGGTCCTCATCTCCCTCCCTGGACTCCGTGGAAGCCAAAAAGGGGAAAGCCTCGCCGCCGAGCGTCATTATCTCACGGGAGAGTTCGGATACGGAGGCGCGAAGGTCAGCTATATCCGGAAACAAACACACGGCCTGCTGGATGTAAAGCCCGCCCAGCTCGCGCACCCTCCTCCACACCCTGACTCGCGCGGTGGAAGGTTCGACAGGCGTCTTGTAGATAAGAATTAGCCATCGTATATTCTCCTTGAGGGAATCAGCCCCTTCCATGCAGCTATGCTCCTCCTCATCGTCACCATTTAATCCATTTCTTACCTGCCTAAAAGAACGCAACATCTGTTGCAACGCAATTTTATTGTAACAGATGTTGCATAAAAACTCAAGTCCCATTCCATGTTCATTTCGCTGCTTTTCTGCCTCGGCTTAGGTTAAGAGTTTATATCCGGGTGTTTACCCACAAGTTTCCAAGATATATGCCGTAAATTATCTTACCATCTGCGATTTCCTTCAACAGCGTCAGAACATCTGGGAGCAAAGTGATTTTTTCGCATTCAGATATTGAGAGAAAAGCTGGCATATCTAGTCTCTCGTCAGGGAAAGACCATTCTGGTTTTCTAACCTCTCCTCTTAATCTCCTCGCCTCAAAAAAGAAATTTATAATATGCCGTTCGCCATCAGGCCAGATGGTCTCCCCAAGAAACAGTAATGGGCCGATCTCTACTTCAAGGCCAGTCTCTTCGAGCGTTTCCCTCCGTGCACATTCCACAAGAGTCTCTCCTTGCCTGACCTCGCCGCCCGGCAGAACCCAATATTCCATGTCTATGTTGGTATCTGTCATTACGGGGTAGACGTCACGCCCTCTGGCCAATACATTATGGCGGACGAGTAGGAACTTCCCATCCTCAATTAATACGACCCCAGACCTTACTTTAAGCATGTCAGCCTTTCCCTCCTTGTCGCATGTTCACCTTTTCCTAGCCACAATGCTCATAGTGAGACAATCAATTCATCGAGAGTTCTCTCCTCACGATAAAGAGCAGCGGCACCGAGAGCACTTCCAGTATGACAGAAAATAAGCATTTCCCCTCCTGGCTGTGCTGCTCGTCAATGCCTTTCACACTCACTTTCGTACCCTCCTCAAGTTTTGTTCCAGCATATCCTTGGAAATCCAATAGGGTATCCGACCGCTGCCAGCAAAGCGTTCAACAGCTTTCAGCCACGTCACCTGTTCTTCTCCTTTAGGCTCAGCGGCGAAACGGTAATCTTTCTTGCGGAAATACTCCCTGAATCCCTCACGGAGGTCAGCCATCCTCTGAAGGTAATCTTGAGCAAGGAACGCTGCCGTCTCGGGCGACGCATATGTGAGAACCATGGCGAAATGCTCTAAGCAGAGCCCTTCAGACTGAGTAAACAGCGCTCTCCCAACGGGTTCCTGTAACATCTCAACTAGTAGTTTTGACGCAAAGGTTTCGGCATCTTGCAGAGTTTGGCAAAGCGGGCAGGGTTCCTTGCGTTCAAAGTTGTGTACAGCCCTGACATACCTACACCTCATTCTCCCCTTGATGAAGCGGCCAAGACCTCTCCGCCAGCCTCTGCTGTCAGAAGAGGAGTTCGTCTGCCCTCCTTCTTTTGCTTCTCGAGAGCAAGCCAGTGCTACAGAAAGCAGTTCCCTCAGCTTAACCTCAGCCGAACTGACAAGGAATTCATACGTGAAACTTACCCTTTCACCTGCTATCCTAGCTACTTCCCAAGCATGGTACTGGCAAAATCCCCCGTGGCTGAGTCGTTCCAAGAGGGGTGGCTCTCCATAGGTTTCGATTACAAACCACTTATAAAATATATCGGAAGCCTCACGAACTAACCTACAAACGGGACACCCGGACTCTTGCAGGGCCTTACGCAAACGCCCCTCTATCATTATTAGTAATCCCCCTGCCTATAAGATTTCCCCTGCGTTCATTCATTCTCATCCCGCGCCCCATTAATCGCTCCCACTCCACCAAAGATCGCTGGCCTTCACTGTATTTATTTATCGACTATCGACCATTGATCCGACCCGATTCTATAGAGCCCCCAGACAGGCTATCAATGTCAACGAGGTTAAGATTAACGATCTCCTTTGTGACAAGGCTAGATCACCTCGATTTCGTCCTCAACTCTCTATATGAAAAGTTGTTAACAGGCTTACGGCCACCACGGCACAAGCAGCGCCGAAATAAAATGGCGCAGAAGGTGAAATCTTATCCCATAAATATCCTGCCAAGACGCTAGCCGGCAGGGCTACCAGGCCCAGGGACGCATTATATAATCCAAAAGCCGTGCCTCTATGGGCCTCATCTACGATATGGGCAACCATAGATTTCGCCACGCCCTCAGTGGACGCGTAGTAAACCCCGTAAAGGGCATATAGAGCCCAAATATGCCATGGCGCCCTCGCCAGGGCAAACCCCAGGTATACCAGGCCATAGATAAGCCAGCCTAACCTTATTACGTGAGCGCGTCCTATCTTATCTGAGAGCATGCCGGCTGGCACAGATAGAAGTGCGTAAAAGAGATTAAACAGCGCAATTATGATGGGGATAGTAGCGGTCTTAATTCCGACGTTTTGTGCCCGTAGAATAAGAAAGGCGTCGCTGGAATTACCAAGGGTGAATATCAACATCACAATAAAAAACAGCAGAAATCTCCCCTTGAGCAAGGAAAAATCCAGGGTGAATTTGCCGGAGTTCGTCCCGGCCTTGGGCCGCTCCTTAACATAGAGGCCCGTCAACAATATCGTGGCAAAGGCGACGATGCCTGAGATCACGAAGATTATTTTAAATCTGCCGCTATCCACGCGCCCCATCAAGAGTTTAAGCAGGCCGAAGGTTATCAACGGGCCCAAAAATGACCCCAGGGTATCCAACATACGCTGATAACCAAAGGAAAAGCCCATCCTCTTTACTGACGATGACTTGGCTACCAAAGCGTCCCTCGGGGCATCCTTCATTCCCTTGCCGACAGCATCCACCAACCTGAACCCTAAAGCCTCCCCCCCTCTGGTTGTGATCGATAGGAGCAAGCGACCTATTGCCGAAAGCAAGTAACCGATAAAAACCAGGCTCTTTCTCTTGCCGATGCTATCTGAGATGATACCCGATAGTATCTTAAAGATACTTACTGCGGTGGTTACACTGCCCTCGATCAGGCCGATTAATTCTTTATTAAGGCCCAGTACCTGAGAGTAAAACGCAGGCAAAATAGGCTGAATCATATCCTGGCTTAATCCGCCGAAGAACGCAACCCAGCCGAGCACAACTACATTTCTATTTACGACTTTTACCTCTTTTACCTCTGTCTCGTTCTCCACCATGCTTTCTCACTGCCTTTCATCTCTTACATTGCCCGGTCCTTGCATTGCCCAGGGGTTTCCCATCCCTTTCCCATCCCAATGAACCATCCAAGCTCCCTTTTGTCGAGTTTTCCAAATCTTTTTTCAAAATCGCATCTGCCATTCTACGTACCACGATAAACCGGTGTTTCCGGGCATCCCTCACGGCACGAATCGCGTCCGTTGAACCTATCCTTCCAAGGGCAATTACTGCCTCGGCAGCGACATATGCGTCGCCATTCTCCAAGCGCTCGATCAGCGACGGCACGGCCCGAGGGTCGCCAATCCGTCCGAGGAGATGGGCGGCTCGTCGAGCAGTAGCCCCATCGGGAGAAGCAAGGGCCAGGATTAGCTTTTCCACATATGTACTCGACTTATCAATCGCCCAACCGCAGTGCGGACAGACTGTAACATTTTCGGAAACGATCTTCCAGCACTTCGGGCAAAAATAGGTGACCATGATGAAGTCTCCCTTATTCTTCTTTGCCAACAGATTCTAGATTCTTCTGTAATGACGTCTAGATCCCTGAGGATGCCCATTCTTCAATGGACAGAAAGAACTTTCTACACTCCTCTGCCCGTCCATATTGGCTCTCTAACGTTGAAAGTGCCCGCCTTACTTCTTCCTCGCTTTTATCCTTTTGGGAGATGGCGTAGTCGAGAGCCTGGCGGATCGCCTGAACCGTGGCCTCTACCTTCTCCTCAAAAGAGTATTTGAAGTTGAGGAAGCTCTTGTTAGTACGTTCTTGAAAGTCCCAGCGCACGCGGCCGCAGTTCCGATCTACCTCTCCCTGAGCGTCCCTCAGAGCCTGATTGATCACCAGCCTGTGTCCAATGGATTTGGGCAGGAGAGCCGAAAGGGAAGATGGTTCCACGGCGAGAGTCACGCGTTCCTTGCCGAACTTATAATAAAAACTGCTCTCCGAGGTGAGGGATTCTACCTCCACAAATCCCTCCAGCCTGATGTCGAAGAGCCCTGCGGATAACTCCCTGATGCGCCTGATCACCTCATTTACCTGCGTGGCAAATCTTTGGAGGATTCGGTCGAAGGAGGCGGCTATCTTGGCCTCCTCTTGTATTCTCCAGGCGTCGAAGGCGTCGGTAAGGGTTTCGATAACGAAAACCTCGATTCCCTTTGCAAGCGCCTTTGCCGAAAGGCCTTTCTTGTCTTTCGCGAAAGCAGAGATCCTCCCCCTGAGCAAAGAGGTTTGAGTGGCCTTAAAAACCTCAAGGTCCTCTTCGACCGTCTTGATCAGCCGCCCCATCTCGCCCTGGAGGATATGCAGGGCATCTTCTTTCTCTTGAAGTATCTGGGTGAGTTGTCCTTCAAATGCCGCTATCTTATCCTGAAGCTCCTTTACTGGCATCTCCACTGCTCTTCGCTCAAGCTGTAATAGCCCTTTGAGTTCCGATATTGCGTCCTTCCCGCGGCGTGCAGCCGCAGCAAGGGCGATCTTGCCCCTGCCAGCAGTTAGAAATTCCGAAAGCTCCCTCTCTAGGTGCAGAAGCCCGCTCCTTTCCAACGCTTCGGGATTTCCCGTTAGCCTGGCTTCAAGGGCAAGCTTGGCTGCGAGCGGGTAGACCTTTATCCCGTTCTTGCCAAGGGATGCCTCGATAGCACCTTGGGAGAAGGCAAGGGATTCCTCTCTGTCCCTGTCGTTCAAGTAATCCACCTTATTCAGCACAAAGAAGATCTTTGGGACGTATTCCTTGATTTCCTTGAGGTACTCCCCCTCTGCCTCGCTCAAGGGAGGGTCCACCGCCAGGACAAAGATCGCAGCATCTGCGCTGGGCAAAAAGTTATATGCGACCTCCGTATTATGGCGATATAAAGACCCAACCCCCGGGGTATCTACGAGGACCACCCCATCAGCAAGGTACGAAGAGGGATGGGCTATCTCCACATACTTGACCCCTTTTGCGTTATTGGGATTTTCCCGTTCTGTGATATAAAGGGGCAACTCATCGATGGAGATTCCCCTGCTCGTTTCATTATTAAAGAAGACAGTAGCCTTAATATCTGGGCCGTAGCGTATCATGGTGATTATCGAGGTCAGCGGAACCACTGCCGTAGGTAAGAGCTCCGCCCCCAAAAGGGCATTAATTAGCGTGGTTTTGCCCCGCTTGAATTGCCCCAAAACTACCAGGTGAAACCGATTTGATTCAAGCCTTTCAATGGCTTCCGCCAGCCTCTTTTCGATCCCCGCATTTGCCATCTCGCGGGCCAGAGAAGCTGCCGCCCTGAGGTTATCAAGGGCAAGTTTTCTCATATCAGCATAGGTTGCAAGCATCAAACGCACCTCCGTGGCTCAGTCACCTCGAAGATTTGCTCAATCACCTCAAAGAGTCTTATCCCTTACCACCAGCACTGAACAATGGGCATATCGCACAATGGCCTCGGAGGCGCTGCCGAGGATGTAACGGACAACCCCGCTCCTGCCCCGCGCTCCAACAACTATCAGATCACAGTCTTCTTCCTCGGCAAAACGGGCCAGGGCATCCGCCGGGTGTCCTGGCACTACCCGGGTTTCAAGGGCAATACCTCTTTCTGAGGCCGCCTCCCTAGCCTCGCTAAGCGCCTTGTCGTAGAAACTGTGTGCGTCCTCCAGCGCCCCGTTCACCTCATCACGGGTATCGGCGAATTCCGGAATATGAGCCACTGATACGGCATAGACTTTGGAATGATACCTTTGAGCCAAATCCAGAGCCACAGCCAGGGCCCTCTTGGCATGTTGTGAACCGTCATAGGCCAGCAGGATTTTTGTAAACATGGATATAAACCTCTCTTTCATTTGTCGTAATTTGCCTTTTTACATCTTTTTGTCGTGGCTATTCTACTTGACTCTGTTTACTCGCCTGATCCCCCAATGCTTGGTCCCTTGGTTCCGAGGCTCTCTCAGGCATATCTGCGTCCGGATCCGGCCTGAAGAACGCCTGTGCAATCATGGTTGGCACTATCGCACTCAGGATCACGACTGTTACAAGAATGGTGTATTGATTCCTGGTGATTATGCCATGCGTGAGACCGAAGAGCGACGAGATTGTGCCAAAGGTGAGCCCGGTGGACATAAGAAGTGTGGTGTACATGCCCTCCCTAGGCACGAACTTAAAGAACCTGGCCGTGGGCCATACCCCGATGAATTTGGTTGCCATCTTTACAAGCAAGGCCACTATGATAACCCCTGCTGCTGCGGCGACCTCCGGCAGCGAAACGAAAAGTCCCGCTTTTAGAAAGTAAAAGGGGGTAAAGAAGGCGAACGCCATGCTACGCATTCGAAAGAGCAAATTTCTTTCTTGGAGAAAGAACCCGGCGACGCCGAGCCCCAGGAGATAGGCTGGCAGCACGGCCTCGCTGTTAGCCATGGTCGCGAGTCCGCCCAGGAGAAAGAGCAGGAAGAAAAGATACTTGACCTCAAGCTGACTCACCCTGTTGCCATAGGCCTTAAAGAACCATCGTGTGAAACGGGGAAGAAAAGCCAGGACCAGGGTGGTAACTCCAACAAACAGGAGCATCCAGGCATTGAAATTTGCAAAAAGGAGTCCGAGGGCTACAACTGTACCAAGGTCATTAATGAAGCAGGCAGCCAGGATGATCTTGCCGATCTCGCTCTCGTTGAGCCCGGTCTCCACCATAACCGCATAGACCACGGCCACCGAGGTGGTGGAGAGGGCTATGCCGGCTATCTCGGCCGCCTGAAGCGTCCATCCAAGTATGTAATACGCATAGGCAAAAGCTCCAAGGAATGGGAGGATAAAGGCGATGATGCCAATAGACATGCTTTCCTTGAATTTTGACCGGAGCACCCTCGGGTCTACCTCAGCCCCTGCCAAAAAGGTGAGAAGGACGCTGCCAAAGCCCGCAAGGAAGTCCACCCATGGAGTCGTCGCAAGGCCTAAGAAGTTGCCGCCGATTACCCCTACCACGATCTCCACTAAAGATATGGATATGCCGGTCCATCCTGCGGCAAGGCCGCCCACCAGAGCAAGCCCGAGCCATAAACTCGCCGTAAGCCAGGTGTTGACCATAGATAATTTAACCCTCCGTTTCATTCTCACATTCGTTTTCCCAGGGATCACGGAGGGCTAATCTTGTTTGCGTTTTGCCGGCGCGCTACGGCGCGCTATACAGCGATGGCTTCGCGAGGCCCCGGAATGCGCCCTGCACCTTGGCTGCACCTGGCTTCTGCCCCCTTATTCCGAAGGGTTCTAAAGGCGAAACCGCAGCCTGGCCTCACGCCGTATAACACGTATAACAGTTCGGCGGGTAAATAAAAGCCCCTACCGATCTCCCTGACGTTCGATTTTGGTAGGAGCTATCAGCCGCAACATCTGGCAGTAGGCGAGCCCCATCGCCGGTTTTCATTTATTTGCTTCAAATAATGTTTACCATGTTACCATGACGTCTTCGTCCGGAATTGTTCCCCAAAGGAAGTGTATAATCTATAATCGTTTGGAATCGTTTGGTCGGGGATCATTCCTCAGGATGTAATTATACTTAACTAATATGTTAAGGTCAAGACGGACCCGATCAAGATTTTTAGGGTCATTCATTAGGGTCATTATTAGGGTCATTCGCTAAGAGTATTCATTAGGAACATTCATTCCAGGGATGGGGGCGTGCATTCCAGGGAGCCCAGCAAGCTTCTGGATCGCCCGTTCAACTGAGTCCTCCGTTCCATTCCAGGGCGCATCCGCAAAACGATAGTCGAACTTCTTTATAAACCACCCAAGCTCCCCTGACAGCCGCTCGAGGTTGGCGCGCAGGAGTCTGAGCACATCGGAGATTATCTCTTTATGACTATTGTGACTATCCGGATGACTGCCCGAGCGTGGGATGCCTCTTAGGCTATCTACGAAGATGAAAGTATGGGGGATGCAAAACCCCTTTGAACTCGCGAAAACCCTGCGGAATTCCGTTTCATCGCGATACATCCTGGCAATGAGCTGGCAATGCTGCCGAAGGAAGCCATCGATATGCTTGCAGGCAAGGCATTTACCAGGAGTGCTCAAAAGGGCTCCCAAGTCGAAGTCCGCGGGGAATTTTTCCGCACCATCGTTTCCCCTTGATGCAAATAACCCGCGCAAGAACTGATAACCACCCTCAGCGCCGCCCTTTAGGTGAACGACCGGGGACTTTGCAACCGACGAGAGCATGCCTCCAATGATGCTCTCAAGTGTTAATGCCAATCCCAAATTATCGTGGCGGTTCAGAAGCTTATAGAGGTGATCGTTGCAAAACCCGCTTTGAACCACCTTACTCCGGTATGAAGCATCCATCACGAGTTCCTCGAGGTAGCTAGCGAGGAAGGAGTCCTCTATCTGGGCTACAAGAATGCAGAGCGGACATTCTGTATCTTGTTGGAAAGCATCCCAGATGGGTATCGTCTCAAGCGCCTGTCGCATAAGCACTCCCTTTCTCATAATCAAAATAAATAGCTCCTACCACAGATTCTTGACCTGGTAGGAGCTATCAGCTGCTGTGCAGCGTAAGACTGCGAGCTCCATCGCGGGCTAACTCAATATAGCGCCATATACATTAATAAATATTTAGGTAAGGGAAGGGAACTAGCAACAATGGTACTGGTGCCGACGGTGGGAATCGAACCCACATGCCCCTTGCGGAGCGAGGGATTTTAAGTCCCTTGCGTCTGCCAATTCCGCCACGTCGGCACAAGAAAATAATGCTATCCTATCATACATGTTTATTATAACAGACCGAATAGCGCCGCGTCAACCCACTCACCGATGGGATTGTCATATCCCGCAAGATAGTGAGCATAGTGAGCGTGCAGGCACTTTACGGCCTCCGGGTTCGTCACGTCTTTTATGCCGGCGACCCCCGTCTCTGCCAGCGCTCGCAAGATCGAAGGGAACCTGCCCTCGAGCATCTCCCGGTCATCCGGGGTCAAAAGCTCCATCCGGGCCGACGCATAATGCCTGTGCGCCCTCAAAAGCCTCTCCCGGACCTCCCAGTTATCCCTGAGCATCCCCTTGATTCTGCCGATCCACCCCCCGGCCTCGAGATCCGCAACAGCCCTATTTAACCTGGGGCATGTCAACCAGAAGGTCGTCGGGAATATCGCGATACCCTTGCCGATGCCTCTATCATTCTTCACAGGAGCGAGAACCGGGTAGGTGGTTATTACCATTGGCATACCAAGCTTACAGCTCAACGCAACCCTGACCCTACCACGCGGCTCCCTACCAAGCTGGTGCTCGAGGATTCTCGAGAGGTCTTCACGCTTTTCAAACCTCACACCGCACACCGCAGTCCGTCTTTCACCCCTTAGTCCGTCTTTCGCCCCTTCACCGACTCTTCGACGCTTTTCTTCTTCGAACCTTTCGACTCCTCGACACCCCTTCGCCGGCCTATTCTTCATAGGCCTATTAAGGCAAAAAAGGCGCCTCCTTTATAGAGGTGCCCCGAATTGCTCCATATATGAATTCAAGTGAATTCAAGTCTCACTCAGGTCTCACTCAGAATCTAATCCAGGAATCCATCGAATCCATCCAGATGCCCAGATAACCAAGCTTGATGCCCAGATGACAGCCGGGCAACGGCTACCCGGGAGACAGGAACATCTGGTCCCGTCTTCTGTCCATCAAGCCAACGCAAGCTCCTGCTCATCAGCCTGTCATCAGTCATCTTGTCATCAAGTCGAGCCTGTCATTAGCCCTCATTAGCCTGGGCTGGGCTAATTCGAGCCGCCCGCCTTATCTAAACATCATCAAAACGGCTGTATCTTGTCCCGCGGCCGCCGCGTTTCGACTCCATGCTCCGCTTGAGATCCGCCTGCCGTTCGTCGCTTTCTCTGAGGAACCTGCTTAATTTGTCCTCAAAGGACTGCTGGACTACACGCCGGTGGGTCCTGCTGCGCTCTGGACGGTAATTTGGGTTGGCCTGCTTGATCGACAACCCGATCTTGCCGTTCTCAACGGTTATAACCTTGACCTTTACAATATCGTTTTCCTTGAGGTAATCCTTGATGTCTTTTACATAGGTGTCCGCGACTTCCGAGATGTGAACCAGACCCGTCTGTCCCCCAGCAAGTTCCACGAAGGCGCCAAAATGGGTTATGCCCGTGATCTTGCCTTCAACAATACTGCCCACCACGACCGACGACATGCTTTCGAGATTCCCCCTTGCAATTGCTTCTTACCAAACGGATAACTATAACAGACAGCTATGCATACAGTCGCGCAGTATTATTATAGCAGCGAGCTACAATTAGTGTCAATCAGGGAAAATCGAGAAACGCCCTAATCACCTATGATAATTCGACCCCGGTCTTTCCGCTCCTTTACCCGGCCCGGCGCACTAGGATCTGAAGGTCTTGCAACCACAAAGGGGGTCTCGCCGGGGTAAACAAGCCCGAGCCGCTCTCTGGCAATTTTCTCAACATATTCGGGGCTCTTGAGGTAGGCTATCTCCGCCTCCATCTCCCTGCACTTCTGCTCCCACACGCGGATTTCCCTGTTTATAGCCGCGACCTGGCGCCTGGCCCGGACCAGTTCCAGGTATTGCGTTGCATACACAATAAATAGAAACACCAAGAGAAGCAATAAAACCAACCTGCGGGCCTCTCGGCGGGCCACTGGTCGCCGGGCCCTTGCCTCCCCGGGGGTAGCGGTAGCTCTTGTTCTAGCGGTAGCCCTTATTGCCGGATATGAGGGTCTCGCAGAGTTCTCACGAATACGAATCCCGGCCCCGGTTGAACCTTTATCCCTGATCATGACGGATCACCACTCGCTTACGCTCGCTCGACGCATTAACTCGCCGCAGGGCCCACCTGCAAACTCGTATATCACATACATACTATATCTATATCCCTTACAATCCCTTACATGTAAGCCCGTCCATCCCATACATCCATAAATGCGCTCATGCGTGCGTAAATGCACTCATACATGCATTTTAGTAATTCTACAAGTGTCCCGGAATCCCTGCAGCAAAGAGGGATTCCTCGTGGCGGGTATTCTTTAGTTTGACGGGATTTTTAGTCTTTCAGGGTCTCCGGCTCCGGCCCTGTCCCCCAATCTCTGGCCCCGCCGGCCTCCCCGGCCTCGCCATGTTGCCTCGCCATGCTGCCAGTCGCCTCTTCAAGGCTCGCGTGATATCTCTCTCACGGATGGCGAGCTGTCGCATAGCTCGTGGCATAGTTGCGGTCACGAACTCGCTCCCAGCCCTGACCCCTCTGAAGATCGCCAGGAAAAGCCCTATCACCCCCGGGCTTACAGTGACCCTATACAAAAAGAAACCCATAGCCGACCCAATGAATACATAAAACCGCACCTCCCCCCAGGTAGTCGAGAGGAGGGCCCCGAAGGCTATGGCCGTGGCGATGGCCCAAAAGGCCAGATCTCCAAATACAGTGCCGAGAGCGTTTGGCTGTATGAAACCCCTGAACACCCGGTAAAAATCGAAGAAAATCCCTATCATAACTCCGACGATGATGGTCGCCAGAAAGGCTGTTATCTGAGAATTTAGAGTCTCCATGGCAAAGCTCCCACCGCCCCGTCCCCCATGCGTCCGAATCCACCCACCTATATACCCACCCGGACGCCTGCATACCCACTTGCCTGCATGTCCGCCCGCCTATCTGCTTCCTATCCGCTTTCTATCTGCTTCCTACTTCATACTTCAGGCTGTCCGCCTCGCAATCCAGGTGAAGAACACGATCCACGTGCATATGCTCAACCACATCAGCCAGACCTTCACCCTCGTCATCAGCACCAGGCCCTTTGCGAGGGCCAGCTCACCCTGGCTGCGAAAGGCCACCCAGATAGAAGCTATGCTCCTTGCGTAACCCTGGGTCTCTTTATATGGAGGGAGCCCGTCGAACTCCTCTGCGTTTGCATACCTGCTCGCAGGGTCGCTGCCTGCGTTATAAGCGGCAAGGGCCACCACAACATTGCCGTTATGCCTGTCAAGGAGCTCCCTCATATATTTCGTGCCAGCCTTTATATTTGCCGATGGAGCGAAAATACAATCATCGCCACATGCGGGCGGCGCATGATCCCCGCTGCATCGTGAGCCGGGATTGAGGTGCCTCCACGTAACCGGCATGATCTGCATAAGCCCCCTGGCGCCTTTGGGTGATACAGCCTCTGGGTTAAACCCGCTTTCTTGCTTTATAATAGCGGCAATTAACGAGGGATCGACGTTATATTTAACGGCATAGAAATTGATCTGATCCGCGTACGGACACCCCCTAACTGTGGCCCGCCCGGATGAGAATTCGGCCAGGACCTGGATCGCCCTGTCAGTCGTATAGTCCGAATAGAAAACAGCGAACCAGGCGGCGAGAAGCAAGAGAATACAAAAAGCGACATAATAGAAAATCCACGCCTTACGAAGGCCCCTGCTAGGCCTCAAGGTATCAGCCACCATCACCGCAGGACTTACTATAAGCTGCAGGGCTGCGCCCAGCATCAATGAGAAAACAGAACGGCGTCTGCGACGGACCCTGTGGCGTTTCATGAGATCCTCCAAAGCCTGAAATCCAGTATCTGGAATTATCCTTACCCTTCCCAATCCCCATCGATATTTCTATTCTTCCTTTGCATCATCTATTATTGTTACGATATATTCTCTATTCTCCAGAGAGGACCTCAATCCTGGCACATGGCGACCATTTTACTTCAATAAGCGCCCGAGCAGGCCTTTCGCCTTCTTCCCAGGCCCCTCGTCGGAATACTCCAGGCCGTGAATATAGCCTTCTATCTCCAGGTTGCCATCATCAAGATTCAAATGCTTGATATGCAGCTCCTTGCCATGAATTAGCAAGACCCCGGCGCTTGTCTCCAATATAACCTCCTGGTCATCAAAGCTCTCCACGTTTGTAACCCCATCGACAGATACCATTTCCCGCTCATTCAACATAATCTTGTGCTGCATCCCCGCGGGCTGCTGCTTCTTCTTGCTGTCATCCATTCCTTCCTCGCCCCTCTCAAGCCTTGTCTCACTTTTCTATATGGTTATGCGGGGAATGGGAAAAAAATGACCACCCTAAAACCAGACTGGGCTAGGCTTGGCCAGGCTGGACCAAGCTGGATCAGAGTGGATCAGGCTGGACCAGTCTGACCAAGCCAGCCGAGCTGAGAAAGGTCGGGATTGGTAAAGCTGGCATAGCCGGTATAGTTCTCGCCGCGAACGGGATACTACACACTAGAAATACCAGAAACATCAGGATTAATTCAAAAGTGCCGTGGCTTATTCCCTGTAAGACATGTAAGAACGGAGGGTGGAGGATGAAAAGATGAAAAGGTCCACAGGCTTCAGACTATTTTACTTGATACTTGTAGCCGTCTCGGTAGGGCTCGTATACAGCATGGCATTTGGCTTATCGGGGTGCCCCGGCCCTGAAGCGAGATTTTCGGAGAAACCCATTCAGAAGTTTGCCAAAGAACCGACCATAACCTTATATATCCACGGGACGGGTCAGAGGGTCAGCATGCCGATAGAAACCTATATCGAGGGCGTCGTCGCCGGCGAGATGGAGAAGAATTGGCCTGTAAACGCGTATGCGGCCCAGGCAATAATAGCCCGGACGTTTACGATGGAGTTCTTGAGCAGGGGCGGCACCCGCAAGCTTCACGGGACGGACATATGCACCGACCCGGAGCATGCCCAGGCGTATAACGCCGCAGCTATCACGCCTGACATAAAAAAGGCCGTCAGCATGACGCGAGGCGAGGTCCTGAGTTACAGGGGACGATATATCCACGCATGGTTTCACGCGCTATGCGGCGGGGAAACCACCCTTGCCCGGGATGGCCTGGCATATAATAAGCCGGAGCCGCCATATACCCAAAGGGTCCGGGACGTCTGCACGAAGTACGTCCCTTCCGAGACTCTATTCTGGAAGGCCTACTTCCCTACACCCGAGGTCAGGCAGACCCTGGCCGGGAAGGGTCTGACAATAGGGGACATAACCCGGATAAGGACTGTTAAGCAGGACCCCACCGGCCGCTCGACCCTCGTCCGCATCTCGCATTCGGCCGGCACGACCGACATCTCCGGTAATGACCTGCGTGTGATGTTGGGGAGCGAGCGGATGCGCTCGACCTGGTTAAGCCGTCTGGATAAGGCCGGCGATGTTGTGGTTATGGAGGGGCGCGGCTTTGGACATGGAGTGGGGATGTGCCAGTGGGGCGCCTACGGGCTGGCTAAAGAAGGCTGGTCGCCTGAGGAGATCGCCACCCATTATTTCAAGGGTGTGCGTATAGTGAAACTCTGGGATTAGCCTAAAGACACGCGAGTATGCATACTACGCTACGGTGCCCGGTCGGATTTTGACCGGGCATCCGGTCAAAATTCAACCGGATCCGGTACCAAATCCCATAATCTATTCCCCCGGATGCTTAGATTCCTCCCATAATAAATCCATCTCGGCAAGGCTCATCTCCTCCACGGGCTTACCGATCTCCTCTGCGCGGGCCTCTATATATTTGAATCGCGCGAGAAACTTATCGGTCGCCCCTTTAAGCGCCAATTCGGGATCGATATTGAGATGTCGCGCCACATTAACGACTGCGAACAGAAGGTCCCCGACCTCCTCGGCAATCCTCATCCTATCCCCAGAGTCCTCGACGGCCGTATGCAACTCCTGCAACTCCTCGTGGATCTTCCCCCAGGCGCCATCAACGCTTTCCCAGTCAAACCCCACCCGCGCGGCCTTGTCTTGGATCTTATATGCCTTCATGAGGCTCGGCAGGGCCCTGGGTATGCCAGCAAAGATAGATGGCCTATCTTTCTCCTCCTGCTTGATCCGCTCCCAATTACGCAATACCTCTTTCTCGCCATCTACGTTTTCATCCCCGAATACGTGCGGGTGGCGCCTGATCATCTTATCGATGATCGCCCGGAGCACGTCGCTCATATCGAACTCGCCATTCTCCCTCGCGATCTGGGAATGAAAAACCACGTGCAGGAGGACGTCCCCGAGCTCTTCGCAAAGCTCCGCCGCGTCACCGGCATCGATGGCGTCGACGACCTCATAAGCCTCCTCCACCAAATTGGCCTTGATAGATTCATGGGTCTGCGCCTTATCCCAGGGGCATCCATGCTCGCCCCTGAGCTCAGCAACGATTTCAACAAGCCGTTCCAGAGAGTAGTCCACTCCTGTATCCCTCGCTTCAATGATACCTCGCTGATACCTCACTTAAATGCGCTTCGATGCGCTGTGCTTCAATACTATTGCTAATTCTAGTTCTCCAATGCTATTCTGTCTATCCTGTTAGCCTAAAAATTGCCTAGTTATTCCCAGACGACATTCTCATTGCCTGTGGCGCCGCACCGCGGCATGGGGAATCTATCCTGCTACTCTGCCATTATCTTATAAGCTTCAGGCGGACGAGAAGCCTCGCGAGCCGCTTCCCCATCGGGAGCATCTCAATATCCTTCTGGTGGAGCGCGCCAGTGGCCAGTAGCGTCAAGCCGTACACGCCGGCCCCGGCAGTCGTAGCCCCCAGGGCCCCCAGCGTATTGCTCCCCGTGGCCCTCATCACTCCATCATAAACAACGATCACCGCGATCCCCATAACAAAAGTCGCCAGGACCGGTTTCGCCACCTTATCTCTCACGTCGAGGGACAATCCGAGCATCTTATAGAGGTCTATAATATTCAAGATCGACGATAAACCAAACCCCGCCACAGTGCCGAGCGCCGCACCCCTTATACCGATTGCCGGGATCCCCGTGAGCACATAATTGACTATCGCCTTGACAATGGCGCCCTTCAGGAGGTTCTTGACAGGGATCGAAACAGCCCCGAGGCCCTGCAAGACCCCGGACGACGTCTGCTGGAGGCAGAGAAACAACGTCCCGAAGGCGAGGGCCCTGAGCGAGACACCCGCCTGTGGCAACCTATAGAACATCATGCAGAACTCATCGGCGAGGAGGTAGAGGCCGAGCGAAGCCGGCAGGCCTATCAGAAACCCCAGCCAGACTATGTCCTGCGCCCGCGACAAGAGAAGCCTGCGATCCTGAAAAGCAACCGCCTCCGATACAGCCGGGACCGCGCTGGTCGCGAGCGCCGTAGTCAGGACCGTCGGGAAGTAAACCAGAGGCAACGCCATGCCGGTCAACTGGCCGTAAAGCCTTGTAACCTCCGCGCCGAGGATGCCGGCGGCATGGAGCCTCACCGGGACAAGCGCCGCATCCACAACCTGCATCAACGGCATGATGGCAGCACCAAGGACTATTGGCAGCGACAGGGAGAACACCTGCACGGCCAGAGCCGTTGACGATCTCATATAGGGATCCACCACCCGCGCCGGGCTGACCCCCTCGCTCCCGCTCCCGCTCCCGGTCCCGGCCCCGGTCCCGGTCCCGGCCGTAAGCGCAACAGCCTCGCCCCCATCGATTCCAGGAACGCCACCCCTATAATAGGCCGCGATCAGGATCGCGAAGCCAGCAACTCCCCCCGCTACAGCCCCAAAGGCTGCCCCGGCAGCGGAATACTCGATCCCTCTGGGGAGAAGGATATATGCCAGGCCTATCATGAAAAACACCCTGATGAGCTGCTCGCCGATTTGAGAGGCTGCGCTCGTCTCCATCCTTTGAAGGCCCTGAAAATAACCCCTGAAGCCGGACATGACCGACAGGATCAGGACAGCGGGCGCAGTAGCGTAAATTGAATATGCCGCGCGGGTATCTTTGAGGACCACCCTGGAAAGGTAGCCCGCGGTCATGAACAACACCGCGGTTGAAAAAATCCCGGTGAAGGCGAGAATCATTGTTGCTACTCTGAGTATATAACGCGTGCCCCGGCGATTTCCCTTGGCAGCCTGCTCGGCGACGAGCTTCGATACAGCGACAGGCACGCCGGCAGTGGAGAAGACAAGAAACATTGAGTATATCGGGTAGGCCATCTGGAAAAGGCCCATACCCTCGTCCCCGATCATGGCGGGCAAGATAATTCTCGAGATAGCACCAACCACCCTGTTAGCTAGCCCCGCGACGGCCAAAATAGCGGCGCCGCGCACAAAAGATCCCCTCGACATCCTGGCATCCCAGCCACCTTTCAACGCTTCGACATTTACTATATTTACTATTCTTCTCTTCCATCCCGCTCACTATATGTCTTCTATTCCACTTGCTATACGCTCTATATTTCTATGGTCATGTCTATAGTCTATATGCTGCTCGCTATATTTTCTACACCCAATGAGATATCCCTGCCATCCGATCAAAAACACTGCCCCGCCCGGCCAGAACACAAACGTGACATACAGCTCACATATAGCATAAAAAAACAGCAGGCCCTCCGGCTTGCTGTTTCCAACATTTATGTCCCAGTCTTGATCGCGAAAGACCCGGAAAGGCCTGCTTCTATTGCTCCATCTGCCTCGCAAGGAAGCCCGCGGCGGTCTCAGTGAGTTTAACCTCCAGGTCTCCCATCTTCACGTCCGGTGTCATGGATGTCAGGATAACTGCCCCGATCGGGTCCCCCTCAGCGATGATGGGGGCTATCACCTCCGCAGTAAATTTGCACTCATCGCCCTCCTCTATCACGGGGCATGCCTCGCAGTATTCATCCCGCCCCGGCTCGTTGATCACCACAGTCTTGCGCGCCTCCATTGCCCTCTCCACGGCAGGGGAGATACGCTTATCGACAAACTGCTTCTTGGGTGCCCCGGCCACAGCGATTATAGCATCCCGGTCCGCTATGCATGCAATATGTCCTGTAGCCTCATTTAAGGAATCCACATATTCCTTGGCGAAATCCCCTAGTTCGCCGATAGGGGAATACTTCTTCAGAATCACCTCGCCGTCGCGATCTACAAATATTTCAAGCGGGTCACCCTCGCGTATTCTCAACGTCCTCCTTATTTCCTTGGGTATTACTACCCGTCCGAGATCATCTATGCGTCTGACTATCCCTGTCGCCTTCACTGCCACCCCTCCTTCTCGCGATATTTGCGCAACCACTTGCAACTGGCTAACGATAGTATCTATACGCTTTAACATTTTTATTCATTTTTTCCACCGTATTTCCCCTGTTCTTTAGCACTACCGGTAGCCATAAATGAAATATTAGATATCCCGTCTACATAGTATAGATTAACCAATTTGGCTTAAATAATGCGTTGCAACCAGCCCAAAGGCAGGGCCCAAAGGCAGGGTTCCGAGGTCCGTGGGGCGTAGCCTGGGGTCGGAGACCGGAGGCTGAGGTCCGTGGTTGGGGATCGAGGTTTGTGTCCGGCCGCCATCTAAATGCTAATCAGCAGAAGGCAACTGGGTAACTGGATAACTTGGTAACTGGGTAACTGGTAAATGCTAACGCTAACCGCTAGCGACCCGCCTCTCCCCGATACCCGAGCCTGAAAGCATTCCATCTATAAACTTTACAAGGTCGAGGTCTGCCATCCCCCCAACCTTCACCTTGAGCACCGGCGAGCGTCCGAAGCTCACCGTGACCCTTCCCCGGTTGGGGCGGACCACATTATTCATGAGAACCTCGCCGGAGATAGGGATGCCTGCATCGAACCTTATAGATACAACATCCCGTTCCCTTATAATGGAGGCAACGCCCATCTCACGCGCGATGATCTTCACTCTCGCGATTCCCAGCAGACATTGAACAGGGATGGGAGGTTTGCCGAACCTGTCACACACCTCCGCCTCGAGTTCATCTACATCATCGAGGCTCTCGAGGCGACTGATCTTCTTGTAGATCTCGATCTTCTGCTTCGAATCCGGGATATAGTCATCGCTGATAAATGCGCTGATCCCCAGCTCTATAGAAACCTCCGGGGCGCTCTCCCGTAAGCTTACGCCCTCTCCCTTCAATTCGCTGATAGACTCCCTGAGCATCCGCGCATATAGCTCAAAACCGACCGAGGCTATGTGCCCGTGTTGCTCGGGGCCCAGAATGTTCCCTGCCCCGCGGATCTCGAGATCGCGCATGGCTATCTTAAATCCCGACCCCAGGTCAGTGAACTCCTTTATCGCCTGGAGCCTCTTCTCAGCGACCTCAGACAGGACTTTCTCCTTGCGGTACATAAAATAGGCATAGGCAACGCGGTTGCTCCTCCCGACGCGCCCCCTCAGCTGGTAGAGCTGCGCAAGTCCCATGTGATCCGCGTCCAAGACTACCAGGGTGTTGACATTGGGGATATCCAGGCCGTTTTCAATAATCGTGGTGCATACGAGCACATCATATTCCCTATCGAGGAACTGCAACATGACGCGCTCGAGGTGCTCGTCATACATCTGGCCGTGCGCGACGCCAATCCTGGCCTCTGGGACAAGCTCCGATAGGTGTCTAACAACGTTATCAATTGATTGGACCCTGTTGCACACAAAATAGACCTGCCCGCCGCGATCCATTTCCCTCAAGATGGCCTCGCGGATCAGGCTCTCATCATGCTCCACCACGTAGGTCTTCACAGGGAACCTATCCTCGGGAGGCGTGTTGATTACGCTCATATCGCGGATGCCCACGAGGGCCATATGCAGGGTCCTGGGAATGGGCGTCGCCGTGAGCGTGAGCACGTCGACAGAGTGGCGCAGCTCCTTGAGCCTTTCCTTATGGAGCACGCCAAATCTCTGCTCCTCATCAACCACGAGAAGGCCCAGGTCCTTGAATTTAACGTCTGGCTGCAGGAGCCTGTGGGTCCCGATTACAATATCCATCTCGCCCTTGCGCAGCTTCCTCAGGATTTCCTTTTGTTCCTTATTAGACTGAAAGCGGCTCAGGACAGCTATATTGACTGGAAACCCCTGGAACCTGTCGGTGAACGTGGTAAAGTGCTGCTGTGCGAGGATGGTTGTGGGCACCAGCATGGCAACCTGCTTGCTATCCATAACAGCCTTGAAAGCCGCCCGCAGGGCAACCTCGGTCTTGCCATAGCCCACATCCCCGCACAGCAGACGGTCCATCGGCCGTTGCTTCTCCATGTCCCGCTTGACTTCCTGGATGGCGCGCCACTGGTCGGGCGTCTCTTCATAGGGGAACGCGTCCTCAAACTCCTTCTGCCATACTGTATCGGGTGAAAAGGCGTGACCCTGTATCGTCTCCCTGGCAGCATAAAGCTCGAGAAGGCCCTTCGCTATATCACGGACGGATTCCTTCACGCGGTTCCTGACCTTTGCCCACTCGGTGCCCCCCAGCTTGTAGAGCTTCGGGGGGGAATCCTCAATTCCAATGTACTTCTGCAGGAGCTCCACCTGGTCCGTGGGGACATATAGCCTGTCCTCGCCGGCATATTTCACCACGAGGTAATCCCGCTTGGCGCCGGCCACCTCGAGGGTCTCAACTCCCAGGTATTTGCCGATCCCATGATTCACGTGTACCACATAATCCCCGGGGTCCAGGTCAAGATATGAGGCTATGCGCGCGCCCCTTTCAACAGGGGCCAGTCGCGCCCTCTGCTTCGAATTCCCGTAGATTTCATTGTCCGTTAATACCATTAACCTGAGCGATGGAAACTCAAAGCCACTCTCGAGGTGCCCTACAGTCACGACTATGTTGCCCGGCCTCAGTTCCTGGCCGATATTCTTAACAAAGATAGCGCCGATCTCCTCTTCCCTGAGCGTCTCGACCAGCCTTGCGGCACGCTCTTCTGTGGAGACTACCATGGCCACCCGGTATCTCTTCCGCTTCCAGTTCTTAACGTCCTTCGCCAGTAAATCAAATTTCCCGTGAAACACCTCAGCAGGTTTCCCCGAAAACGTATGCACGCGCTCTTTTCGCTGGAGGTCCAAGCCCTTAGACATCAATATGAACCATATAGACTGTCGCCTGGACAGCCCGTCAAAAACCTCATCGGGTTGAGCGAAGATAGAAACCTGCTCCGGGAGAAGCTGGCCCTTTTCCAGAAGCGATATATAATCCTCATGAAGCTCCCTCGTGAATCCGATCAGGGCTTCCTTCAGCCGGGCGGGCTCATCGAGGATAACCACCGGATTGGTCGCGTAGTCCAGCAGCGACTGCATGTCAGGATAGAAGTAAGGGAGATATTGCTCGTCCGAATCAAAATAAACCCCTTCCTTGAGTTTCTCCAGGTGCTCGGCGAGTCTCTCCAGGCGCCCGGCAGCATTCCCCTTCCCTGGAACTGCCTTCCCTAAACCGGGACTTCCTACCTCGCTCTCAAGCGCCCGGAGCCCGGCAGCTCTAATCTCATCCCTCATTACAAATTCCCTGCAGGGAATGATGGTGACGGACTGGAGCGAGCGAATAGATCGCTGGGTTTCCCCATTGAACTCCCTGATTGAATCAACTTCATCATCGAAAAATTCTATGCGAACCGGGTGCTCGCTGGCCAGGGGGTAAATATCCACGATACCGCCCCTGATGGAGAATCCCCCTCTATCCTCCACCTTTTCCATGCGCTGGTATCCCATGAAAACGAGGTCTGCGGCCAGGTCCTGGAGGTCGATGAGGTCATGGATGCTGATGGTTCGGATGAGACCCCTGAATACATCCGCGGGGATTAGCTTCCGCGCCAGTGACTTGACCGGGACAACCACCATAAGCTTGCGGTCACCACGAAGAAGCGCCTCCTCGACCTGGAGACGCGCGCTGGTTATGCTTACACCCTCCCTCGTATCCTCATTGGGGAGGACCTCGCGGGGCGGGAAAAATAATAACTCATCCGGCGAGAGAAAGGTCTTGAGGTCAGAGAAAAGCCTCTCAGCCTGTTGCGTGCTGTAACTCACGATGATGAACGGCCTGGACGACGGCGCGTTCAAGTAGAGGCCCGCCAGGAAGTAACTTTTCTGAGAAGATGATAGCCCGTATACCAGCTGCTCCTGCTGCCCGTGCGCGATGCCGTCCAGCACCGCCTCAAATTCGTTTGACTCCGTGATGGCTTCAAGCAGGCCGTTATGCATCTGATTCCCTCTTTCACATTTCACATGGTTTTCCTTCACTTGATCTTCTTTCGCACAATTCATACTCAATGTATAAATCTATACTCCATATCAAGATATCTGTATTTGATATTTAACTTGATTTGACTTGGGTTGTCTCTGTTGAATCGTCCTTGAAATATTGGATCGCTTTCGAGACTCGGATCTATTGCGCGCCAAAGATCGGCTTCATATACATACACCTCGAGATTCAAGACACGCCCTTAGGCTTAGGTACACGCAAAAAGACACGTAGAACCCCCATCAAGGGAACCTGATCCTAAGGGGGGGTCCGCTCGTGCAAATCAATAAGAGCACAAGTCAACAAAGGCGCGTCGCGGCCACACTACGACGACATCAGACTAAGGAACCATGACAGGCACCCTGGATGCCCGGATACCTTAAAATACCGTAGAATATATAACAAACAAGCATCCTATTAGCACCTCTATACCTCAAGGCAACGTCAATGCAGCCTCGGCTCGCCTATGAAACCTGCACCCGAATCTGCATCCAGATTTATACTGGCAAAGCAATCGTCACATAGCGAACTTATAAAAACCCTGCCCTGCCTGTGCTTCAAGTCAATTATATCTTCGCAGCCTTCCTGCGTCAAGTCTCCGGCACCGCCGCCACCGCCCGCTATTCCGGGGTTTACTTCGTCCGCGTCAAATTCGGCTATCAAATCCCCGCAGCAGTCACATATGTAACAGACTTTTACCATTCAGGTCTTCACCCCCTATCTCAGCTTCTCACGAGGAACTTCAACACAAGCAGATTCCAGGTAAGGTGCGCAAGGGAGGCCGCACCAATGCCCCCAAGGATGTTGCCGCCGCCAGCGATGACTTCGAGCGTGATCGCGCCAAAGAGGAGATGCCCTGCAGCGCTTATGATGCCGGCGCCTATACCCGTCCTGGAGCCTGTAACCAGGTCAAAGAACCCCTCAACTGCCCCGAAGATGGCATGGACGGCAACTATGGACATAGGCCCCGCAAGCAGGATTGCGAGAAGGGTCTTGGCCCCTTCCTCTATAAACGGCGAAATCGCGACTGTAAAAGCCGGTCGGGCCTTCTGGAGCATATATCTGTTCAGGATGAAGACTGTGCCGGCCGCAAGCAAGGCAGCAAGAAGACTCCTCATCGCGCAACTTCTTGATTCATCCCTATCTGCTTCCCTTGATTCATCTTCAAACCATCTGCTTTCTGAACTTGATATTGGTAGAGTTGGCACAAGAACCCGCCGGACTTCTTCAGAAGCATAGAAAGTATGGGCGGGGCGAATCGAGAGGTATTTTGCCACGCAACCGGGCATGATATTCGTCGGGTACATAATTACACTGTAACCGCAGGGACTATAGTCACAAGGGGAATTACAGGGGGATTGCTTGCGAAAAAGGATGCAATACAACAAAAATAAAAGGACACAAAAAAGGGAAAAGGACACAAAAAAGGGCATAATAAAGAGGCGCCGTTATGACGGCGCCTCTCTTCATCTTCATTTAGCTCATTTCATTTAGTTCATTTAGCTTCGAGTCAAAGAGCTTCGTCGAAGAGCCCCCTCATCAAGGCACGTCAAGGAGCTTAACGTCAAATCCCGTTGAATTCATTCATGGCATCAGCGACCCCGCGAGTTACAATCACCTTTACAGCTTCCGCAGCTCTCTGGATCGCCCCGGTCACCACCTCGAGCTCCTCCTTCGTAAACCAGCCCAACACGTATTCAGCCGGGTCCTGCGACGGGGCGGGGCGGCCGATGCCAATCCTGACGCGCGGGAACCGGTCCGCGCCCAGCCCCTCGATTATAGACTTCATCCCATTATGCCCGCCGCTGGACCCCCCGGGGCGGACCCTGATCCGCCCCGGGGCGAGATCCATATCATCGTGGATGACAACCAGGTCGCAGGCACCGAGGCCGTGTCCGTCCAGAAGCGCCCTGACAGCCACCCCGCTCCTATTCATATAAGTCAAGGGCTTGGCGAGGATGAGCGTCTCGCCCGCAAGAAGCCCTGAACCCACAAGGGCATAGTACCGCCTTTCCGTAAAGGCAATGCCGAGGTCGCGGCCAATAGCGTCGGCGACCATGAAGCCGACGTTATGCCGCGAACCCTCGTATGAGCTCCCGGGATTCCCAAGACCGACAATGAGTTTCACTCAGCGACCTTCTCCTTGGCCTCACCACCGCCAACCTCAGCGCCGGCGCCAGCCTCGGCCCCTTCGGCCCCCGGCTTCGGCGCCTCAACCTCGGCCCGGCTCGGCAGGATAACCGAGACGACAATCTCCTCGGGCGGGGTCAAGACCTTCACCTCTCCAGGGAGCTTGAGATCGCCCACATGGATTGACTCGCCGACTGTGAGGCCTGATACGTCAATCTCCACCTTCTCGGGAATGGCCGTCGGGAGCGCATGGATTTCGAGCTCCCAGAGAACGTGCTCGAGGATGCCACCATCGCTCTTCCGGTTCTCCTCACCCACCAGGACCACGGGCACAGTCATCGTGATGGCCTCTGTGAGAGACACCTCCTGGAAATCCACGTGAGTTATATTGCCCTTTATGGCATCGCGCTGCGAATCCTTGATTATGACCGTCTTATCGACTGTCTTATCCGGGGCCCCGTTAGCCCCAGCACCCTCAAGAGCAAGCTTTATAATCTTACCGCTCGCGCCCTCGCGCAGCAGCTTCGCCAGTTCCTTGACGTCTACGCTCACCGGCGTGACAGGCTTGCCCTTGCCGTAGACTATACCAGGGATCTTCCCGCTCATTCTCAGCCGCCTTACGGGACCTTTCCCCAGATCATTCCTGATTTCCGCCTTAAGCACCGCTTCCTTCAAACTCCATCCACTCCCTTTTACTTATACCTCAATACCTCAATACCCCAGCACCTCGATACCTCAGCACCTCAAGCCTCGATACCCCGACAATACCTCAATCCCTCAATATCCGTCAATACGCCGCTACACCAGGCCTCATAACGATATGGAGTCCTCCAACCCTGACCCTCGCGGGGCTCCAGGTGGGTGCAAGTACCGGTTCTGCGAATACCGTCCCTATACGAAACCGTCCTTAATAAAAGTATATCACGCTGTGCCCAAAACTTGAAGGGACAAACGGACGAGACGGATAACCCCGGGGGACCTCGGGGAACCTGTCCCATCGCGTGCCATCCCCAGCCAGCACCGCCAATCAAAACCGCTAATCAGACTAGTCAAAAAGGATGCTTACAGAAAGCTCGCCATAGATCCTCTTTATGGCCTCACTGAGGAGGGGAGCCACTGACAGCACCTTTATCTTATCGCATTTGACGTCGGGCTTCAGGGGTATCGTATTCGTCACAACCGTCTCCTTGATAACGGAATCCCGTATCCGCTCCTCTGCGTGCCCCGACAGCACAGCGTGCGTGCAACATGCATACACCTCGGTCGCTCCTGCCTCATCGAGAACCCTGGCCACCTCAACAAGCGTCCCGGCTGTATCGATTATGTCGTCCACGATCAGCGCGGGTTTCCCCTTGACGTCGCCTATTATATGCATAACCTCCGCCACGTTGGCCTCAGGCCGCCTCTTGTCGACTATAGCCAGGCCTGCATGCAATCGCTCAGCCATAGCCCTCGCCCGCGCCACTCCGCCGACATCCGGGGATACTACAACACCCCGGAAGCCCTTTTCTTTATAATATCCCGCAAGAATGGGCATGGCGAGCAACGGGTCCACGGGGATATCGAAGAATCCCTGAATCTGCCCGGCGTGCAGGTCCACGGTCACCATCCTGTTCGCGCCCGCGGTAACGATGAGGTTCGCGACAAGCTTGGCTGTGATCGGGTCCCGCGGCGCGGCCTTGCGATCCTGCCTCGCATAGCCGTAATATGGTATAACCGCCGTTATAGTCTTGGCGGATGCCCTGCGGAGAGCATCCATGATTATCAAGAGCTCCATTAGGTTATCATTTACGGGGTTACATGTAGGTTGAATAACGAATACGTCGGCACCGCGCACGCTCTCCTCGATGCGGACGCGCGTCTCCCCATCCTTGAATCTATCAACCTTCATCAAGCCGAGCCTGATTCCGAGGTGGTCAACAATCTCCTGCGCAAGCTGTGGATTCGCTGTCCCTGCGAAAACCTTTATCTTTCTACAAGGCGAACGCACCGGAGATCCCCCTCTCTGCCTCGCTTTTTTTTATTCTCTTCTCGTCTCTATTCCCCTTATCCCCCTCTATCTCGCTCCCCTTATTCCGCTCCTTGCTCCTCTTTTTGTCCTTCTTTCTATTCTTCTTTCTATTCTTCTTTCTGTTCCTCTTTTTGTTTCCCCTGTTTTTGTTCTTCCTGTTTTTGTTCTTCGGTTTGCCGTCTCCTAGCAACCCAGTTTTCGATATTTCGCTGGTGGCCACGGGCTATGCCCAGGGCGCCTTCAGGCACATCCATGGTGATCGTGGAGCCGGCGGCCACGTAGGCCCCTTTATGTATGTTAACCGGCGCGACAAGATTTGTGTTGCTCCCGATAAAGACATTATCCCCGATCAGGGTCTTGTGCTTGCGCCTCCCGTCGTAGTTGCACGTTATGGTCCCGGCCCCAATGTTCACGCCCTCGCCCAGGGTGGCATCGCCGACGTAGCTCTGGTGCGGGACCTTGCTCCCCTTTCCTATGTAAGACTTCTTTATCTCGACGAACGTCCCGACCCTGGCCCCTTCCTCAACTACGGTCTCAGGCCTGATATAGGCAAACGGCCCTACCGATGCGCCCGGACCGATCGAGCTCTGGTAGATAACGGCGTTTTCGATCTTCGCCCCGCTGCCGACCTTTACATCCCGGAGTCTCACATTCGGCCCGATGACGCAATCCTCGCCGATAGATGTCGCGCCCTCGATGAAAGACAGGGGGTATATTATGGTGTCCCGGCCTATCGTCACCCCTTCGTCTATAAATGTCGTCCCGGGATCTATCATTGTGACGCCCTCATCCATGTGCCTCTGCCTGATACGCTCCCTCAAAATGGCCTCGGCCTCGGCAAGCTGTCTCCGGGAATTGATGCCCTTCACCGTGGAGCTATCCCGGGCGACGACCGCGTGAACCTTCCTGCCCATCCCGGCCAGTATCCCGATGGCATCCGTGAGGTAGTATTCCTTCTGAGCATTGCTAGCATCGATGCATTTAAGGCTCTCAAACAGCGAGGAGGCACGGAAGCAATATATCGAGGTATTCATCTCGCGAATCGCCGCCTCTTCAGGGGAAGCGTCCCTCTCCTCGACTACTTTTGTAACATTCCCCTGGTTATCGCGAACGACACGGCCGAAATCTATGGGCTCATCGAATATGGCACTAAGTATGGTGACGTCGGCGCCATTTCGCCGGTGCTCCTCGACCAGCCGGACGATATCCGGGGTCTCGAGCAACGGCATGTCACCGGCCATCACCAAGACATCGCACGCGCCCATTCCGCTGGCTTCACCCGGGTCTTCGCTCGCGCTCACGCCCGCGCTTATGCCCGCGCTCGCGTCCCTGCCCTTGCCCTCGCCGCGCAGGCGCATGTAGTCCTCAATCACCTCTCGCGCCTGCATCACGGCGTGGGCTGTGCCGAGTTGTTCCTCCTGGTAGACATACTCCACCTCGGATCCGAGCTCGGCCTCGACCGCTTCGCGCCCGTGGCCCACAACGACCACAACCTTCGCCGCCCCGGCCTCCCTGGCCACCTTGACGGCGTACCTGATTATGGGCCGGCCGCACAATTTATGCATAACCTTGGGTAGCTTGGATTTCATTCGCTTCCCCAGGCCCGCAGCGAGTATGACAGCAATCAAATCCAGATTGTCGCATAGATTATCGCGGGAGCCCGAACCCAGGCTCCAATCCAGGCCCCTATGAGGCCCCATGTCCATGCAAATACCCCCCTGTGGACTGTTACCATCGTGTTATTACAGCGTGTCACCAGAAGCAGCTATAGCTGCTCAATTGCTGTCTGGAAAACCCCGGTGGATTTCTGCTTATTGACCTGATTAGGGCGGGCATTGGCCTGGCCAGCACTGACCTGATTAGCACCGACCTGATCAGGAAGAACGCCAAGAGAATTCAGAAAGAACACCAGGAGAATCAGAAAGAGCAACAAAAAAATATAAGCCTGCTGACACCTATCTTGCTACGGGTAGCATCGGGCACATCGCAGGCATACCGTAATATGCAAAACATACAAATCCTACACCCCTCGCGGAAACTGCGGAAGCTACCCCCTGGAAACGAGCCTCCTTAGAAAATCGGGGGCTAGCCGCCAAAATAACCAGAAGCTAACCACCAGGAAGGAATAAACGCTAGCCAATCGTCACCCCGGGACAGCCCCATCCCAGTGCCGGTTGAAAGCAGCTTCCAATTCCAATTATATAGCATTCTCGTGACAAAGCAACTACTTCTGCGGACCCTACGGGCCTTCAGGTTGATATGGTCCCCCAGGTTGATGCATAAAAACATCCCCCAATTCATTCAAATTCATTCGAATAGAATCAACCCCAGGGCATCGTAGGTGTCATCAACTACCTCCCCCGTAACTCTGAGTTTGCGCGATTTTTGGAAGGCCTTTACCGCCTCGACCGTGGATTCGCCGTAAGCCCCGTCAGGCTCGCCCTTGAAGAAGCCCAGGTGTTTAAGCCGCTTCTGGACCTCCAGGACATCCGCCCCGCGCTCGCCGGGGCCGAGGAGCCTCCTGGGAACGCGCAGGGGGTCGAAGGGATTGCCGGTTATCTTTACCGGCGCCCCTATTTTTATCCAGTCAAAAATCAATTCGACATCATGATTAAACATCCTTATGCACCCGCCGCTCGCCGCTGTCCCTATCGACCATGGCTTGTTTGTCCCATGAATGCCATAGATGCCCCACGGGACATTGAGACCCATCCAGCGCGTTCCAAACCCGCCGCTCCAGGCCCCCTTCTTTATAACCTTCCACTCGCCCGGGGGGGATGGCGTCGAAGGCTTGCCGACGGCGACCGGGAACTCGGCATAAGGCTTCTTGTCCGAGAAGACAGTCAGGGTTCGTCTTTCGGTGTCGATCACGATGGCTACCTTGCCCTTTGGCGCAGTTGAAGGACGGGCGGCCACCGGCTTTACAGGGTCGAGCGATAGCGCGAGCTCGCCGAGCTTGGCCCACGTGCGGGGCCCAATAACTGCATCCGGCATGAGGACGCTCGCGGCCTGAAAGCGCGCAACCGCGATGGCCGTCGCGGGACCATAGATGCCATCCACCTTGCCGGGGTCGTAGCCAGCCCGCTTGAGGAGGGACTGGATAACCCTGATGTCACCGGCCGCTCCACCGGCCACCCTGCCGGCATTTTCGGGCCATGGTGAGATCGTCCCTTCCGGCTCGCAGCTACAAGAGTATAATGGCAGATACCCCCCGCTCCGGGCCGCCTCCTGATCCCACTCCTGCCCTTGAGCCCGCTGGCGCTCCATCGCCTGCCCGGGCAGCCTCGAGGCCTCCCGCCCGGGAGCCCCCTCTATGCCGGCGCGCATCTTACCACTGCCGCTACCGCTATCGCTACCACTGTGGCCCGAAGGCCAGTAGACGTGGACGTCAGGCTGGTAGATATCACCGGCCAGCCTGACCAGCGGGATGAGAAGGAGGAGTTCCGCGGCCATGGCTGCGATAATGAGGACCAGCCATAAGAGAATGCTATTAGAAGGCCTCATTCTGAATAAAACCACCCTCCGTTGTCTATCGAGAATCGCGATGACTTCGTCATTCCAATGACCCCATTGTTCTAATACCCCCGTTGTTCCGATGCTTTCGCTGTTCTAATGATTTCGCTGCTCCGATGACTCCGTTGCTCCGATTACTGGCGGACATCTCCGGAGTCCGGAATCCTCTTCGCGATTACTCCGCAATTACGCCAGCCAGCCGGCGGCCATTAGCCGATAATAAGTATTCCATAAGATAGAGGTTTTTCTGCATTTTTGTTTAACATAATCATAGGTACATGGCTGGCATAGGTTACATGGCATAAGGAATTGAGGAAGTGAGGGCAGCGTTGACCATTAGAGGCGATAGCACCATTCAGCTTCAGATTCAAATTCCAGAGCACATCATGAGGGTCACTCATACCTTGAAGCAGAATGGCCATGCAGCATTCATCGTCGGGGGCGCTGTCCGGGATGCCCTGATGGGCCGGACGCCAAAGGATTGGGATGTCACAACCGACGCCACCCCTGATGAGGTGGAGAGGCTCTTTGGGGACCGGGCTATACCAACTGGAAAGCGCTTTGGCACGATAACCGTTGTGGCGGCGCAAACGGAGCATGCAGCAAAGGGTGGAATGCCTGACATGGCCCTCAGAGTCTCTGGGGCCCCCATTGCTGATGGCCACCCTATCGGTGCCCCGGCAGAGCCCCCTGGTTTAGCTGGTTTAGCCGGTTTAGCAGCGCCGCCGGGAGGAGAGCAGGCGGTGTGGAAGTCGGTCGAGGTTACCACGTTCCGGGCGGACGGCGTTTACTCCGACGGCCGCCGGCCCGACAGCGTTACGTTCTCCCATGATATCCTGGACGACCTCGCCCGGCGCGATTTCACGATCAACGCGATGGCCTACGACCCCTTCAAGCACCGGCTCGTAGACCCGTACGGCGGCACCAGGGATATAGCCCGGAGGCGGATAGCCAGCGTCGGCGATCCGGGAGAGCGCTTCAGGGAGGACGCACTGCGCATGCTGAGAGGGATAAGGTTAGCCTCTGAGCTGGGATTCGATGTCGCCCCTGAGGTGATGCGCGCCATAGCCGCAAACCGGGACCTCATAGTCAACGTTTCATGGGAAAGGATCAGGGATGAGCTGACCAGGGTCCTGCTCTCGGAGCGCCCGGCAAAGGGCATCGACCTAGCCCGGGAGGCGGGCCTGCTCCAGCATATCCTGCCGGAGCTCGTGCCCTCCATAGGTATGAAGCAGGGCGAGCTGCACACGCGGACGGTCTTTGAACACGCCCTGGCTGCAGCCGAGCACATCGAGGCCGCCCTCGGGCTCAGGCTCGCCGCGCTGCTGCACGATAGCGGCAAGCCGCGGACGCTGAGTTATGATGAGGCTGGGAATATCAGGTTCCCCAACCACCACGAGGTTGGGGCCCAGCTCGCGCGCGAGGCCCTGACGAGGCTCCGCTACCCAAAGGAGTTCATCGAGCGGGTCAGCCTCCTCGTGAAGATGCACATGTTTTATTACGACCCCTCCATGCCGGATAAGGCTGTGCGACGTCTGGTCGCAAAGTTTGGCGCTGATTTCTTCGCGGATCTCGCAAAGCTGCGCGAGGCGGACAGGTTCGCAACTGGCACCCTCGTGGGGGTGGGCCAGAATATGAGCCTTTTCATGGAGCGGCTCGAAAAGGTCATGAGCGAGGGCGTGGCGCTCGACATTCGCGATCTCGCCGTCAACGGGAAGGACGTTATGGAGATTCTCGGGGTACCCGAAGGCCCAGAGGTGGGCAGGGTGCTCCATTCGCTCCTGGATCGGGTCCTCGAAGACCCGGAGCTTAACACCCGGGAGAATCTCATAGAATTAATTAAGGGCGAGGGCAGAAATTTGGGAATCAGGAATGCGGGAATGCAGGGATAGAATGGCGCAGGAGTGTGGGAAGGAGGGAGAGGAATAGTGCAATTAGTGCAAGAAGGAGGCTGCAATAGCTCGCAAATGCTGCAACAGCGTAGAAATATAGGGCAACGGCGCAGGAAAATAGGAATTATGAATCTATGGAAGGAATATACTGAAAGACCGCGAAGTTTTAAAGGGGGCATGGAAGGATAAATATCCCAATTGGGAATAGCCCTCTAATCGAGCGAAATGAGGAGGTAAGGAGGCTATGGATGATAGAAATACGCGTACAGTGAAGTTCATCACCCAAACTGCCGTCTTGCTCGCTATTACGCTTGCCGTCCAGATGCTGGGCCTCCCGCAGCCATTCACGGGGCCGGCGGTCAACGCCATGCTCCTCCTGACATGCATATATGTCGGGATCGCGGGCGGCGTCATAGTGGGGCTCCTGACGCCATGGATCGCCTTCCTGCGCGGCATCCTCGCGCCGCCCCTCGCCCCGATGATCCCCTTTATCATGCTGGGGAATGCCGTCCTGGTGATCGTCTTCGGCCTCGCGAGGAGATTCTGGGGGAAAGGGGTCGCGGGCTCCGCCGCAGGGATAGTCATCGGCGCCATCGTAAAATATCTCGTCCTTTCCTCCGCTGTGCGATTTCTCGTCGAGGTCCCGCCCAAGATCGCCGTGGCGATGCAGACACCCCAGCTGGTTACAGCTCTCGTGGGCGGGGTTGCGGCCCTCGTGATCGAGCGCGCGTTGAACGCGGCTCTACGCAGAGGGTAGGGAAAGAGTAAAGAAAGAAAGGAACGTCGTGACGCTATGCGCCATGCGCACAGGGGCGATAAACGACCCCACGTTATAGTGGACGCAAGATCCATCACCTTCGACCATGACCCCGAGATCACGCCTAGCGGCGTTCTCCTTGTTCCAGCCGCAGAGTTCGCCATGGAGCTTGGGGGCACTGCCAGGTGTGACCTACCAGGGCCACATGGAGGGCCTGACTCGGGCGGCGAAGTCTTTATCGAGGCGCGCGGCCACCTCCTCCGCATGAGGCCGGGATCCAGAGTCGCCTATATAGATGGCAACGAGGCTTACCTGCCCGAGACGCCAAGGCTGTACCTCAAATCCGGCGAGGTTATAGCTATGGTGCCGGCGCGATTTGTCGCGGAAGGCCTCGGAGCCCGCGTCGACTGGGATAGGGAGACCAGCGCGACGATAATCATGTTCCCGGAGCCGTGCCTTGCGACTGGCCCCGTTGTGATCGACCCAGGCCATGGCGGTCGCGATAGCGGGGCGGTAGGGTCATCCCTGGGGCTCCTCGAGAAGGATATAAACCTTGACGTCGCGAAGAGGCTAGCGCATCTCATAACGCTTGCCGGCGGAAAGCCCGTTGCGACCAGGGAGGGCGATTCCTTTGTGCCTCTGAAAAGGCGCGTCGAGCTCTCAAATTCGCTTGCCGGCGTCCGGGCATTCGCCAGCATCCATTGCAACTCGCATAGCGATAAAACCGCGGCCGGCATAGAGACTTATTATCATGAAGGTCTCAATAATCTCCTCAATAGTCTCAATAAAGGTCTCCACGCGAAGAACCCTACCGCAGCCGTCGGAGCAGCGGCTGGCGGAGCGCCCAATGGTAAGCTGCTAGCCTCCAGCATCCAGAGCGAGCTGGTGCAGGAACTCGGCCGCGTTGATCGCGGCGTCAAAGGGGCAGGCTTCTACGTGCTCCGGCACACAAAGGCCCCGGCCGCCCTGGTTGAGGTCGCATTCATAAGCAACCCCGGCGAGGAGGAGTTGCTCGGCACGCCGGGATTTCGAGCAAGCGCGGCGCAGGGGATATACAAGGGCCTGGTCCAGTTTCTCAAGGGATTTCAAACCTAGATTCTGATCCTGACCAGGTTGGCGCCTTGGACCAGCCGATCAATCCTTCTTGACCAAGATTTGGGCGTCTTTAGGCAGCGCCATACCAACCGCCACCTCCACGGCCTTCAGAATGCCCGAGGGGACGGGGCAGCCAGGGTGCGGACAAAACTTGGACGCCAGCTGGTAGGTAATGGTGTTGACCGCCCGGCTCAAGACCTCCTTGAAGGCGTCCAGGCTCTTGAGCTCCCCAGCGAGCTTTTGAATGTTGGGACAATCGCTCTCGATCGCGAGGGCTACGTTCTGCATATCGCTCGTTTCAGCCTTGACTCTTGTCACGAACCCGCAAATGCCGCTATGGATTTCAGCCGTAGCCAAAACATTTACCTCCCTCGTCAAGTAGTATGCGTTTGCCGCTACACGGGCTGGTGTATACTTTTATTTGCTAATTTGAGGCGACCATCCTTGTAAGGTCGAATACCTCCACCCTGCCCGGGTCACCTGAGCATCCTATGGCATAGGTCACGCCGGGCTCCATGTTGAGGCAGTTATCCTGGAGCTCCACCTCCCGCTCAGGCTCGATAAACACCCCAAACGCCGGGACATCCGACCTGAGAAGGATGTGATTATCCTTCACCTCCACGGCGATATCCGGCCTGACGAGGTTCAGGTTGCGGAAGCGTTCAAACACAGCATAATTGCGGTATGGGCCATCTGAGCCAGATGAGCCGCCTAGGCCACCCGGGCTATCTGAATTAGCTGAACTAGCCGGGCTAGCTGAGCCAGATGAGCCCGGTAAACCCGATAACCCGGATGGGCTACCACTGGCCGCAAGCTCTACAAACACCACACTGTCAAGCAGGCGCCCGTTCTTCTTTACAGGCAAGGTGGTGCCGGGAAGGTCTACAGGCATCAGGCGGGGCTCATATCCTATGCCAAGCTCCTCATAGCTACACCTGGCGAGCTTGGTCGCGTCATTTGCAGGTAGGCGCACCTCGAGTTCCTTTTGCCCCAGCTTACCCCCCTTGAGATCATAGGCCGCAACTCGAAGCCGCCCGGGCACCTCGCGGGTGGTATCATTTACGCCCTCAAGGATAATGCCGTCATCCGCCTGCTTGATGACCACCAGGAGATTGGCAAAGAACCTCCTGGTATAGTAGTAGAGGGCCTTCTTACGGCGGTAATAATCCAGGCAGGACCAGCTCGCCACGGGCCAGCAATCGTTGAACTGCCAGTAGAGGGTCCCGGCGGTGGCGAACTTCCGGCTCCGCCAGTGCTCAACACCCATCTTGACCGCCTCGACCTGGTTGAACTGGGTCAGGTAAACAAAGCTCCTGAGGTCGCGAGGGAAGCCGATGCGACCCACGAGGAATCTGATGAGCCTTTCCATCCCTTCAGGCATCTTATTATGAGCCAGCATCACCGGGCTGAGCACATGCCGGTCCTCGGGTGCGGTATAGGATAATACCGTCCTCCAGTCCGGCATGGCCTGGAACCCGAACTCGCTCAAGAAACGCCCCCTGTCCTGCCGGTATTGATCATAATCCACCCAGCGGGACCAGACATCCCAGGCGTGCCGGTCCCCCTCTCTCTCGCTATTGGGATCGGGATCCTCCCCCCCGTAGGGGCTCGAGACCCAGTAAGGCCGCGAGGGATCGTATTCCGCGCAGATTCGAGGGAGCATCTGCTTATAAATATAGTTGCCCAGAAACTCGGGGTCCCCAACCTTCCACCAGGAGTGAAACCCCCAGTTGTTCTCGTTGTTGCCGCACCAGAGCACTATGGATGGGTGATTGCGAAGCGCCTTGACTATCTCTACGGCCTCTTCCCGGGCGAGCTTCCTGAACCACTCAAACTGGTCAGGATACTCGGCGCAGGCATACATGAAATCCTGCCAAACCATGATCCCATGGCGGTCGCAGGCCTCATAAAAGGCCCCGTCCTCATAGATCCCCCCGCCCCAGATCCTGAGCATATTCATGTTAGCCTCCCGGGCGAGCCTTATATACTCCTCATAGTCCTCCCGGGTGAGGCGCGGGAGAAGATTGTCGGCCGGTATCCAGTCGGCGCCCTTGGCGAAAACCCTGGTGCCGTTTATCTCAAAGATGAAGCTCGTCCCCTGGCCATCCCTCTCCTGGAGGAGCCTCACGGTTCGGATTCCGGAGCGGAAGCTCCTCTCATCTATGACTTCCTCCCCATTCTCCTCCCTCTTTGATAAGGTTATCTTGATCTCGTAGAGAGGCTGCTCGCCGGGTTGACCTCCCGACTGCTCCCCTGGCCCACCTAATCCGCCGAGCCCATTGGGACAAGCTAATTCCAGCCCGTTAGGGCACCAGAGCCTGGGGGAATCAATGACGAGGAAAGCCTCTATCCCCTCCTCTCCGGACTTCATGGGTTTTACCGACACCACGCAGGATGCTACGGTCTCCCCCTCGTACGCTACATCCACCCTTGCCGAAAGCTCCCCCTCAACATACCGGCGCACCTCGGCCTGAATGCTTACATAAGCCTTCCCATCCCTTATCTCCCGCGTAAAAAAGAATGGGTGTTCAATGCTGGCGTCCTTTATGAGCTCCAGGTAGACAGGCCGCCAGATTCCCACCTGGGCGAGCCGCGGACCCCAGTCCCAACCGTAGGAATACTGGGCTTTTCGCACATACGGCCGGGCGGTCTCGCAGGTGGCCATGAGCTTAACAGGGCTATTCCTCTCCATGGCCTTTATCTCCCTGATTGGGGAGGCGAACCGTATCTCGATCATGTTCCTACCGGCCGCAAGCTTGCTAGTGACGTCATACCTATGGGGGATGAACATATTCTCCGCCCTGCCCAGGTATTCGCCGTTGAGATAGATATCAGCAAGGGTATCAAGGCCCATGAAAACGAGCTCAGCCATGTGGTAATCTCCCATGCTATAGTCCCCGTGGCCGCCTTCAGGATTCGGTGCCTCACTCAGCAGCACCTCGAACCTAGGATCGAACCCAAGATCGAACTCCTTCCTGTAGATCCACTCCTTATCCTCGAGCTCGTGGGCATAGTGCTCGTCCATCCTGTAAAATGGATCGGGGAGCTTGCCGAGCGCCATAAGATCGAGCTGGACGCAACCGGGCACCGTGCCGGTCTCCCAGTTATCCCTTCCAGCTTCGGCGAATTTCCATTCCCCGTTTAAAGGGATTCTCCGGATCAATACAGTCTTCCTCCCACCTTAATTTATGATGCGAACAGGCTTCGCATTCAACGCGCTGACCTCGATCCCTTTTTTCAGCTCTTCCACCCAGGCTCGCCCGGCATTCCGCCTGATATATTCGATGGGACGAGCCTCTATAACCCGCTCCTCCCCCGGGAGCAAATCGAAGTAATTGTCGCTAAACTGCGTCCCGTAGTGATGAAGTCTGACGGCCCATGCAAAAACATCCGTGGCCACCCGCAGCTTTACAGCTCCATCATGTCTTTCGAGATCTCTTTCGAGCAACTCCAGCCTGAGGTTCGCCTCCGTAAGCTCAAGTTCCCTGAATGGAGCAAGGAAGATCCGATTCCGGCTCAGGACGCCGCCCTCTCCCTGGCCGGCCTCCCCGGCCTTGCCGAGCTCGGCAACAAAGGCAATGTCGCCGCCGCCCCTACCACCACGATATCGTTCGAGTTCCTCGAAGGAAACCCTTCTTACCATGGCCGAACTATTCGCCCCTGCGTCGATGTCGACCCGCTCCTCCCAGAGAACCCTCCCGCTAAACTCCACGAGCCACAGCCTCAGCTGCAACCTCAGCCCTTTGAGCAGGTCGTTTATAACCCAGACCGATATCGCCCCATCCCTCTCCCGTCTCAAAGACACCAATACCGGCTCATACGCCCTCTTCACGAAGTAGTAACCTGGCATGGGGTTCCCGTAGTAATCAATGATCCCCCAGTCGCACGCAGGCCAGGAGCCGTTGAAACTCCAGAAGAGCGTGCCGCTGCACTGGAACTTGTTTCTCCTGAAATGCTCGATGCCGTACTTGCGCCCCTCGCCCTGCACCAGGCGGGCGTATTTGACCCAGTCCTCAAATCCCGCAGTCCCGGGCACGCCGAAGAGGTTTTCGGTATAAAAGTCAAGGACATCCTGGAAATGCCGCGGCCAGCCGTGAATATGCGGCACGTGGTAACGCCAGGCCTCCGAGTCTGCCCGGATTTCACCAGCCTGGAGAAACCGCCCCAGCGCCTCTGGCTCAGGTATGCCTGCAAATGCAGCGAATTCGCTGATGAACTTGCCCGCATCTTCATCATAATGCTCAAATCTCAGCTTATCCCACGAGAAATCATGCCCACCCCAGTCATCAACCCCAAGGGCCACCTCATATGAATGCCTATCCCCCTCCATCTCAGAATTAGGGTTAGGGCCTCCACAGGGGCTCCCCGGCCAGTACGGCCGCGTGGGGTCCAACCGCCGACATACCTCAGGCAATATCTCGTCGTATATCTTCTGACCGGGAAGCTCGCCCCTTGACAGCCCCTTGTGAACCCGCTGGGTATGGATCCACTGGTTTTCGTTATTGCCACACCAGAGGACTATGCAGGGATGATTGCGAAGCTCCTTCACAATTATCTCCGCCTCGCGCCTGGCTTCCTCAGCGAAATCCGGATCAAAATCGGGGTAAGCCTGGCAGGCGTACATGAAATCCTGCCAGATCATGATCCCGAGCTCATCGCAGAGCTCATAGAATACGGGATCCTCGTATATCCCGCCGCCCCAGATCCTGAGCATATTCATATTAGCGTCCCTGGCGGCCCCGAGAAATGCCCTGTATTTCTCGGGGGATAGGCGAACGGTGAGGCTATCCCCTGGAACCCAGTTGGCACCCTTAGCAAACACCTTCTCGCCGTTCACCGCTATAGTGAACGTCTTGCCGGTCCCGGCCGTAATTCCAATCCCAGCCCCAGTTCCAGTCCCGGTCTCAGTTCCAATCCTAGTCCCAGCCCCAATTCTAGCTCCAATCTCGGTCTCGGTCCCGATTTCCTCCTGGATAAGGGAAACCTCCCGGACCCCGAATCGAACGGTAGCTTCATCCAGAGCTTCATCTAGATCGGCTCCGTTGTCCTCATTGTTGCCTCCATTATGATAGTCATAGACCACGCTCACCTTAAGGGAGTAGAGCGCCTGCTCGCCCATGCCGTTCGGCCACCAGAGGCGAGGGTTAGCGAGCACGAGTCTCTTAGATATGAAATTTATCCCCGGGGATAGAGTCACCCTGACCTGATCGCATGCTATCTTCTCGCCGTCGTAACATATCTCAAAATTTATGAGGGCATCTGGGCCAGGGTTCACGCCCACGCGCTGGACAGTATCAGTAGCGGTATCACCAACGTTCTCGTTCCCGTCCGTGCGGCCTGCATCCTCATCAAAGTCAAAGTCTTCGATCTCGCACCCGATATCGATCTCCGCTCCCGTTCCTACAAGCCTCGTCCGGACCCATACATCTCGAATGGCGAGTTCTTCATAGAAAACGAGCTTCGCCGGCCGCCATATGCCAAACGTGACCACCCGCGGAGCCCAATCCCAACCGAAGCCGAACTGGGCCTTTCTCGCATAAGGGACTTCCCTTTCGGCATTCATTCCATCCCATATCAAGCTGGTATCTTTGTCTTTAAGTATCGCCGTTGACTCAAATCTGATGACAAGTTCATTCTCCGCGCCGTGGCGTATGCAATCCGTCACGTCAAACCTGCAAGGAACGAACATGTTCGCATGCTTTCCAACAAGCACCCCGTTTAGCCAGACGGTTGCATAGGTATCCAGCCCCTCGAAATAGAGCTCCACCCGCTTCCCGGGCATCCCCTCAGGGACTGTAAACTTCCTCTTATACCACCAATCCTTCTCCTCAATCCAGCTAAGACCCTCCGCATTTGTGCTGATACGGGGGTCGCTAATCTTCCCCAGCTTAAGAAGGTCTTTTTGAACCGTCCCAGGGACCTCCGCATCAAGCCATTTGATATTAATATTAGACGTATCTATGAGGTGGGGATTAGGATCATGATCCACGCCCGCGAATTGCCAGGCTCCATCTAAATATAATGTTATCTTGTTTGTTGTCACCTATATACACCCCTCAGACCGGTACCCGGTCAAAATTGAACCCGGACTTTCCCCAAGGTGGGTCAAAATCTGACCGGTTTTCCCGGCTAACCTGGTCAAGATCTAAAACCCAGAATCCAGCACCCGATACCCAAGATCAGGATCAGCTATACCTCCCATATGTCCTAGCGACCTCTACAAGCTTGAAAATATTCTCCTCGGGCGTATCCCTCCCACATTGGTCGCCCGTGGATAAAATGAAACCACCACCTTCTGCCGCCACATCTATACACCATTTTGCCGCCTTTTCTACATCTTCTGGGGTTCCATGCAACATAATTTTTGTGGTATGGATATTACCCATCAACGAAAGTCTCTTTCCGAAAGTCCGCTTTACCTCAGCGAGGTCGCAGTCGCCCATCGGCGGCTCCTCCAGAGGATTAATACAATCGAGATCGGTCTCGTTGGCACAAATCTCGACCAGTATGCGTTCCTTTCCGCAGGAGTGCAACATAGTAGGGATGCCTGCTTGCTTCGCCATCCTGGTAACCTTTTTTAATGTTGGGAGTCCGATATCTCTAAATATTTCTTAGCACGCATAAGGTCTGGGATGACCGGTCATTAAGCGGCCGCTTGACGGGCCCAGTAGCTATCCCACTCAGCGTTATGCCAAAGAGTAGTCAAAGCACAAAGGGTGTCTGAACCTTCTAT